>JANLUW010000171.1:0-8171 GCA_031363645.1 Rhizobacter sp.
TGGCCGCCACCGAAACCGGGCTCGGCGACAGCATCCGCGACCCCAATTTTCAGTGGTATGCCAGCGTCAACTACGCCCCGTCGGGCAGCCACAACAACGCCGGCATGCTCACCGGCCGCATCGAGCACATCAACCTGGGCAGCTTCTCGGTCGCGGCAGCGGTCGATTTCAGCGCCCTCGGCCTGGCCGGCAACCCGGTTTACTACGGCTTTACGGCCAGCACCGGCCTGGCCACCGACGGCCACTGGGTCACGTCCGCCGTGCCGCTGCCCGTGCCCGAGCCCGGTGGCTGGGCCCTGCTGCTGGCCGGGCTGACGGCGGTGCTGGTGGTGGGGCGGCGGCGCGGCTGAGGCATTGGCGGCGCGGCCTGCGCTGCTACGGTGGACGCAGATTTTTGAGCCCGGCGCGCGATGGCTGTCAGGCGAGGCCATTGCCGGGTTTGGCACCCGGTACGGTTGCGGCGGGTTGTGACCAAGCTGCTGTGGCGGCCTAAACCGACAGCGCCGCGGCACTCCAAAAACGGATGATCTTTCGCATCGACGCCGCTCCGATCCAACGCACACAAGTCGGTAAATATTGCGCGGTTTCACTGACCCAACGCGCGGGCGATTGGGTCAGAGGCATCCGTGCAAGGGACCGAGCGATCATCTTCGGCAAATCACGGGAGCCGAGCGCGTGACGGCTCGTGCCGGCGCCCCGCGGTGCGCAGCGCACACCGCCATCGACACGCGCGCCCGCTCAGCCGGTCGCGAGCGTTTCGCAGTAGTCGATCAACGCGTCGATCTCGTTCGATTTATCGAACACCCGCGTCGCACCCAGCGACTCGCATCGGCGGCGCATGTCGGCGGTGGCGTAGTTGCTCAGCACCACCAGTTTCATCGCCGGCCGTCCGAGGGCTGCGGCGGCGCGCAACACGCCGAGGCCCGAGCCGCCTTTGAGAAAAATGTCGATGACGACCAGATCGCAACTCGGCGTGAGCGAAACGAGGCTGTCGACCGCCGAACGCTCGTCTTCGGCGGTGCCGACCACCTCCACCGGCGCCAGTTCTTCGAGGGCCGCGATGAGGTTTTCACGGATGATCGGGCTGTCTTCGACGAGGAAGGTTCTGAGTGCGGTCATGGCGTTCACACCGTAACAGGACGCCTGTTTGCCATGCGTAGGACGCCGCGCCGCGGCCGGGTCTGACGATGCTGCGTCAGTTCGTTGCTGACAAGCCGGCGAGTCGGTTGACCTCGGCGGGGTTGCGCCCGAGCTTCTCGGCGGCGGCCAGCAACTCGGTCCAGGTGGTCGCGTCGACCGGAATGCCATGCGCCGATCGCCGTGCGCGGGACTCGCGCTCGGGGTCGCCCGCCACGCGAACCCGTGCGTTGCCGGCTTGCGGCGGCGAGGCGACAACCCAGTCGAGAAAGGCCTGCATCTCGGCCGAGTACACCGCCGAGTCGCCGAGCCGCGCCGGGTCGAACAGGATGGTGAGCATGCCGTTGAGAACGCGCTGCTTGCCGTCGCCCGCGCCATGCGTCGTGAGGCCGCCAGTCAGCGCGCCGCCGAGCAGCTCGCACACCAGCGCGAGGCCGAAGCCCTTGTGCTCGCCGAAGGTGCGCAGCGCGCCGAAGGGTTCGACTACGCCGAATTTGGGGTCGGTGGTGGGGTCGCCGCGGTCGTCGAGCAACTGGCCAGGCGAGAGCTGCTCGCCCTTGTTGTGCGCCACGCGCGTCTTGCCCTGCGCGACCACGCTCGTGGCCAGGTCGAGGATCACCGGCTCGCGCCCCGCCACGGGGATGCCGACCGCGAACGGGTTGGTGCCGAAGCGCGCATCGCGCCCGCCCCATGGCGCCACGATCGGCCGCGCGATCACGTTGACGAAGTGCATCGAGACGAGGCCCTCGGCCACCGCCATCTCGGCCCACGCGCCGATGCGGCACAGGTGGTGCGAATTGGTGAGCGCGACGATGCAGCTGCCGTGCGCCTTCGCGCGTGCGATGCCGAGCGCCATCGCCTCGTGGCCGATCACCTGGCCGAAGCCGGCATTGCCGTCGAGCGCCATCAGCGTGGCGGTGTCGAGCTTGGTGGTGACGTGCGCGTTGGCGGTGAGCCCGCCTTCGAGAAACGCGTTGACGTAGCGCGGCAGCATGCCGATGCCGTGCGAATCGTGGCCGGTCAGGTTGGCCTGGATCAGATTCTCGGTGACGAGCTCGACCTCGCGCGGCGCACTGCCGAAACCGTGCATCAGTTCGGTCATGGCCGCGCGCAACGGCTCGACCTGAATCGTGTGGATCGATGTGCTCATGGCGCAGCGATCGACAGGGCGACGTTCAGCTCTCCGACAGCAAGCGCACCGATGCGCTCGATCGTCAGGTCGGCGGGCGGGAACGCGGCGATCGCCGCGAGGTCGAGCGCGTAGTGGCCCTGGCGCACGAACACGGTGGTGAGGCGCGCGCCCATCTGTGCTTTCATCGCAGTGAGGATGCGCAGCTTGTCGTCGACCATCACGTAGTGCCGCGCCGGGTGGCGGCGCTGCAGGTCGGCGAGCATCTGCTCTTTGTGGATGTAGATCAGCACGCGGCCTTCAACCGCGTCCCACAGGCCCGACCGATTGATCTTGCGCGGCTGGAACACCACGTCGCCGTCCGACAAAATTACCGTCGGCCCGCGGTGGCGCACGTTCGCAAGCGCATCGAGCGCGCCGGTGTAGACCCGGCTCGCGAACGGGTAGTCGATCAGGAACGACGACATCGCGAGCAGCTGCGGATCGCAGTCGGCCTCGACGCGGTAGCGCTGCAGCGCGCCCAGGTAGTCGGCATAGCCGAGCTCGCTGCGCAAAGCCTCGAAGCCGGCCCAATAGCGGCTCGCGCTTTGCGCTCCGAACGCGGCGACGAGGTGGGCGCGCAAGTCGGCGATGACCCGGTCGTTGTCGAGCAGTGTGTTGTCGACGTCGAACAGGTAGACGGTGTCGGGGATGGTGGGCTTCGCGGATGAGGTCAAGGGCTGGCTCCTGTGAGGGGTTGTGCCATGAAGAAGCGAATCATCTCGGCCGACGCATCGGGCCCCTTCGCGTCGGTGTACGAACCCGCCGCGTCGCCGCCCGACCACGCGTGCACGCCGCCGTGCAGCAGCCACTGCTCGACGCGCACGTGCCCAGCCGCGTCAGCGTACACCGTGCGCGTGTACTCTCGCCCGCCGCTTGCCGAACCTGCGAGCACTTCCCGTCGCAGCGACGCGTTGGGGTCGGTTCCCGCCACGGCTTGTTCGATGATCGCGGTGGCGTTCGCGGCAACGACGGTCGCGTCCGCGTCGCCGTGAAAAACGATCGTCGGCGCGCCAGCGCCCAGCGTGTTGCGCGCTGAAGGGCGTGCGCCGAATAACGCAGTGCCCTTCATCGCAGCGAACGCCGACCCCACACCGTTCGCAGCACCGTGCGGCAAGCCCGAGTGCGCGCCGACCGCCTTGAACACGTCGGGATGCGTGTTGCCCAGGATGACCGCCATCGCCGCGCCGGCCGAGAGCCCGGCGACGAACACGCGTTGCGGGTCGACGTGTTCTGCTTCGATCACGTCGCGGGCGATGCCCGCCAAGATCGACGGTTCACCGCCTTCGCGGGCCTGGTCGACCGATTGAAACCAGTTCCAGCAGTTCGAGCCGTTCGCGTTGCGCGATTGCGCAGGGTAGGCCACCAAAAAGCCGTGCTGCTCGGCCAGAGCGTTCATGCGCGTGCCAGCGGCGAAGTCGTCCGGGTTCTGCTTGCAGCCGTGCAGCATCACGATCAGCGGCATCGGGCCGGCGGGCGCATTCGTCGGCACGTAAATTTTGTAGGTGCGCGTGCCGGCGGGGCTGGTGTGGCTGCGCTCGAAAAAGCCGGGCGTGCGCGTACCGGCCGGCGCGCGGTGTGGTGTGGGTGTCGACTCGGCAACCAGCGCCGCCGGCCGCGTGCGCTCGGGCACATCGACCCGTTCGACGAACTCCACCGGGCCAGAGGTTGCGCGCGCCTCGCCGCGTGCAACCGGGCGCTGCGCCAAGCCTGCCGCGGCGAGCGCACGGCGAATCGTGTCGGCCGCACGCCGGGCCGGGCCGCCTTCTGTGTCGATTCCGGCGGAGCGCAGCGCGCGCTCGATCGTCTCTGAAATGGTGTGAATGCGCATGGGCTTCCAAAATTGGTGCAATGCAGCATTTTGCGCCAGACGCTTGTGAAATGTTTTGCGACGGACATCGCTGCGCCGTTCTCCGAAGCCTCGACAAGCTGTTGTCCGACAGCCCCGAACCCAGCGCTTTTCGATACTCCACATAGGATTTTGGAGCCATACCGTGCAACTTGAATCGTTGATGGGCCGTTACTTTCGGCTTAAACAAGAACTCTCCATCGCGTACCGCGCCCGGCCATGGCTCGGCGGCCGGATCGATCGCTTGGCCGACGACCTCGCCGCGACCGAACGCGAAATCAGCGCGATGCAGTCGGCAGCGGCCGAACTAAGCGGCGGCGCAGCAGCAAGAGGTTCGAGTGGTTAAGCTCAAGCCCGCGGCCGATGCACCGGAGGGGTTCAGGCCGTTCGTGCCGACGGTGCTTGAAGGCTCGTCAGGGTTGAGCTTCAGGCGCTTGCGGAAAGCTACACCGCTGCCCAACCTCTCCACGGGCGCGTTCAGCCGCTACTTGGCGCGCTTAAACAGCCTGTTCGGCGGGCGATGAACTGAACTGGGCGGGGCGCGGCGAGGCCTTCAGCCCGTTAGCCCCTTACCCCTGCCGGCCCAACACGTCGCTGACCATGCGCGACAATCTTCCTGCCTGCTCTTCGATCAACTCTTGAACCTGCGGCAGCAAGGTATTGCCGGGGTTCGCCATGCCGAGCGCAGCCGCGGCCACACGTACCGGGGCGAACGGGTCATTCAGTTCCTTCGCGACCATCTTGAGCAAATCGGCTTGGCGCGCCTTGGCCGACTCTGCGGCTTCAAGCAATTCTTGCGCACCAAGCGCTGCCAGCACGAGCGCTTCGTTGGCATCGCAAAGCTGTGCATTGCGGGTGCCGTATTCGGTGACGGCCGGTTGCGATTCGGTCTGTGCAGTCTCTCTCGGCACCAGCGTCGTCAGCTCTATGGGATCGCCGTGAAACGCGTAGCCACCGAGCCGCTGTCGTTTGGCACGGTACATCGCCGCATCGGCGCGGTCGATCAGTGTCTTGGCGTCGGCGCCGTCCTCCGGGAAAAGGCTGATGCCAATGCTTGCCGTCAGATCGATGTCGGTGTCGTTGACCCGCGCATGCGCACTCAGCAGCGCGTTGACCTTGCCCGCCACATGCGCGGCATCGCCCGCATGCGCTACCTCGAAAAGCAGAATCAAAAACTCGTCGCCACCGTGGCGGCTGACCGTGTCGGTCTCGCGCACGAGCGAGGTCAGGCAATCGGCGACCAACTGCAGCGCCTGGTCGCCCGCGGCGTGGCCGAGGCGGTCGTTGATCAGCTTGAACGCATCGAGGTCGAGGAACAGCAGCGCCACGCGGTTGCCGTGGCGCTTGGCATGGGCGATGGCGCTGTCGAAGCGGTCGAGCAGCAGGCTTCGATTCGGCAACCCGGTCAGCGGGTCGCGCGTGGCGATGCGAGACGCTTCATCGAGCGCGCCGTTGGCGGTTTCAGCATCGGTTTGCGCGCCGAGTGCGCTGACGACCAAATGCTCGTTCGCCTCCAGAAGTTGCGCCGCCTGACTGCGGTCGAGTAGGCGTTCGGCGTGAACCACGTCTTGCAGCAATTGCACCAGCACGGTACGCATCGCGTCGACCTGGCGATGCAGGTTCCCGAGGCGCCCTTGGGCCTCTGCCTCCGCGTCTTCTGGAAGTTCGGAAAGGTTGTTCACGACGGTGATGGCATTTCGCGAATGTCGCGGTGGTCGAGGCCGTTAACGCCATCGGACCCGGCCGCCGCTTTCGTGGTGGGCCTGCCGCCCAGCAGGCCTTCTTGGTCGCCGAGCATCCGGCCGATGCGAATGCCGGTGTCGTCGATAGTGAACTCGCGCAGTTGATCCGAATGCGCGCTGGCGCGCTGCTTGACCACCGCCATCACGCGCCGCAGCCGGCTGTCGACCTCGATGTAGCGCTGCACGATGATCGCGTCGGTCATGAACGCCGTGCCGTACGGGCTGAAGCGCAGGTCGGTGTAGCGGTCTTCGAGTTCCGAAGTCATCAGCAGCGTGACGCCGGTGCCGGCCAGCGCGGTGACCATGTTCGCGAGCGACTCGCGAAAATCCTGGCGAAACGTCGGCGCCAGTGCGAGCTCGAAACCCGACAGCGAATCGATCACCACGCGGGTCGCGCCCAGGCGGCGAATCTCGCGCATCAGCATGTAGACGATCTCGTCGATCGACAAATCGGCGGCGCGGTTTTCGACCAGGCCCAGTTTGCCGGCGGCGATCAGGTCGGCCACGATGCGGCTGCGCGAACGATTCGGGTGCTGCTCGAATGCCGCGATGACGCCAGTCTCGCCGCTGCGCGCGCCTTCGGCCAGGAAGGCCGCGGCCAACAGGCTCTTGCCCGATCCCGACGGGCCGGCGACGAGCAGTGAATAGCCTCGCGGCAAGCCGCCGCCGAGCATCTCGTCGAGGCCGGCGACACCCATCAGCAGCCGGGGTGCCAGTGCGGCCGTGTTCGCACTTGCTCGCGGCAAGATGGCCACGCTGGCCGGCGGAAACACCTCGACGCCCGCATTGCCGATGCGAAACGTGTGCAGGCCGGGCAACGTCGGCTGGCCGCGCATCTTCAGGATCTCGAGTTGGCGCACCATCGAGTTGCGCTGCACGCTCTGGCGCAGCCAGATCAGGCCGTCGGACACGGTGAACACCGGGTTCGCATCGGTCTCGGTGAAGTACTCGCCGATCAGGAACGTGGTGGCCTGCCAACTCGTCATCAGCATGCCGAGCTGCTGCACGAACTGCTGCAGCCGGGTGTGCGGGTTGCCGCCTGTTTCACCGGCCAGGACCACCGACCGAAACGAATCGATGAACACTAATGCCGGGCTGTGCTGGGTGACCTCGTCGACGATGCGCTTGAGCACCTTGTCGAGCTCGCCCGCCATGGCGTCTTCGGAAAGATTGATGAAGCGGATCGATTGGTTGATTGCCTCGCCGTCGAAGAAATCGAATTGCTGCTGGTAGCGCAGCATCTTCAGCGGCGGCTCGCCGAGCACCGTGAAATACAACGCCGGCCGCTCGGTCGTGGCGAGGTTGAACATGATCTGATGCGCCAGCGTCGTCTTGCCGCAGCCGGGTTGCCCGGCAATCAGGTTGAACGAGAACTCCGGGAGGCCGCCACCCAAAATTTCGTCGAGGCCGGGCACACCCGTGGCCAAGCGATTGATGATCACTTTGCTTGTCATTGCATGTTGTCCAGCGCCGAGGAGGCGCTCAAAGAATTGATCCAAACCGAGCGCAACAAGCGCCGGGTGAGTGAAGGGCCGATCAGGGTGACAAGGAGATCGTCGAAGTCCTGGAGCAGTCGGGCGCCGGCGGCCGCTGCCTCCGCAGCGCTTCGCTTGGCCAGCACGGTGGTCAGCGGCATCAGGTCGAGCTCATCGAGCGAGCTCGAGTGAGACTCTGGCAGCCACGCGAACTCGGCTTTGGCGAGATGCAGCGACCGCTTGTAAAGTGCCGCCAGACCCCGCTGCCCGATGATGGGTGCCAGCTCCTGCTGGATGCCGCGCAAAGTCGACATGACTGTCTTCGCAACGTTTTCAGGGGAGTGACCCTGCGCTGCGAGGCCCGCCAGTTGGGCGCCAATTCCGTCGGTCACTTCGCTTGACATGGGTGGTTGGCCCGCGGCTAACTTAACGTCGTGCATATGGTACGCCGTCATGGCTGCATTCGCATTGGTTGGAGGCATCTCGAAGATGAAAGTTGCAGGCGCCGCCGTCGGGCGACAAACCCCTATGAAGCTCGTTTTGTTCGCCGCTGTCTGTGGGCTACCGAACACAAGCGCCAACTTGATTAGCGACAAGCCTCAGCCGCCCGAATGAACTGGGCAGGCCGAGGCGAGGTGGCACAAGCGGCTCGAAGAAGGCGAGGCAAGATGGAGGCGAGATCGAATCGGCGATTGAATCGGTACTGGACCTCAGCGAGGTAGCGATGGGCGTACTTGGCGAAGTCGAAGGCGTGATAGGTGCCGCTGAAAGCAGTCTTCAAGTTGCCCAGCAAGGTGTTG
>JANLUW010000184.1:0-14229 GCA_031363645.1 Rhizobacter sp.
TGGGCGCGCGGTGCCGACATGGTGTGCGCCGCACGCGCCTCGCGGGCCGACGAAATCTGGGCCAAGCGCCTGGGCACGGCGATCTTCTACGCCCTCGTGAACCGCAACGCGGCGGTGCCGATCCCGGTCGATGCGGGCGACTTCCGGCTGATGGATCGGCGCGTCGTCGATGCGCTCAAGTCGCTGCCCGAGCGCAACCGCTTTATGAAGGGGCTGTATGCCTGGGTCGGCTTCCACAACGTGATCATTCCGTACGTGCCGGCCGAGCGCCACGCCGGCACCAGCACGTTTTCGCTGCGCAGCCTGTCGAAGCTC
The DNA here is from genome assembly GCA_031363645.1 of Rhizobacter sp. Lineage (GTDB taxonomy): Bacteria > Pseudomonadota > Gammaproteobacteria > Burkholderiales > Burkholderiaceae_C > LMDS01. The sequence continues at coordinate 316 of JANLUW010000184.1, forward strand.
GCGTTCACCGGCGTCACCGCGTTCACGAACGCGCCGCTGCGGCTGTGGAGCGCGGTCGGCGTGGTGATCGCGCTGTGCGCGATCGCGTTCGGTTTCTGGATCGTCGTCGAGACCTTCGTCTACGGCAACAACGTCCCCGGCTGGGCCACGCTGGTCACGAGCATGATGTTCTTCAGCGGCGTGCAGCTGCTGTCGATCGGCATCCTCGGCGAGTACGTCGGCCGCATCTTCGACGAGGTCAAGCAACGGCCGGTCTACCTGATCGGCAGCGAGACCGGCCGCGGTGCGGTCCCGCTGCCGATCCCCATCTCGACACTGAGTGAACCGCTGGCATGACGAGGGTTCTGGCTCTGTGCGCGGATGACTTCGGCTTGGCGCCGGGCATCTCGGCCGGCATCGCGCGGCTCGCGCATGCGCAGCGGCTCACCGCGATCGCGTGCATCACGAACAGCCCGCACTGGGAGGCTTCCACCGCGCTGCTCAAGCACCTGCCCGACAGTGTCGAAGTCGGCCTGCACCTCAACTTCACCGAAGGCCGGCCGCTGAGTGCGCGCCTCGCGCGGCGCTGGGCCACGCTGCCCTCGCTGCCTCGGTTGATCGCGCAAGCGCACTTGCGGCTGCTGCCGATCAGGCAAGTGCGCAACGAGGTGCACGCGCAACTCGCCGCCTTCAACCGCGCGCTCGGCAAGCCGCCTGCCTTCATCGATGGACACCAGCACGTGCACCACTTGCCGGGCCTGCGCCAGATCATTCTCGACATGGTCGAACACGTGCAGCCGATCCCCGCGGTGCGCAACACCGGGCGCGTGCTCGGGCCGGGCGCCGGCTTCAAGCGCCGCATGATCGAGGCCACCGGCGGCCGCGCGCTCGCGGCCGAACTCGCGCAGCGCGTGATCGCGCACAACCCGGTGCTGCTCGGTGCGTACGATTTCACCGCACCCGACTACCGATCGCTGATGCGCGGGTGGCTCGCCGCATTGCCGGCCGAGGGCGGGCTGCTGTTCTGCCACCCCGGCACGCACCTGCCCGGCGACCCGGCCGATGCCATCGCCGCAGCGCGCGAGCGCGAGTTGACGTACCTGGCCAGCGCCGCGTTCGACGCCGACCTCGCCGCCGCGAACGTCCGCCTCGGCCGGGTGTGGCGAACAGCGGCGGAGCCGGTGGTCAGCGGAACGTCCAGGCCCGGTTGATTGCGAAGGTCAGCACCAGGCTGGCGAGTGTTGCGAGCACTTGCGCGGCCAGGTAGTGCACGCCGAGCCTTACCCCGAGCGCGACGATCGCCATGCCGAGCAGCGCGCCGAGCAACGCGGTCAACATGAAGCGCGGCCACGAGGCACCGACCTCACCGCGGTGCGCGAACGTGAACCAGCGGTTGCCGGCGTACGCGAGTTGCGCACCCACGGCTGCACCCAGCCCCGAGCCGAGCCACGCCGGCCAGCCGGCCCGTTCGACGCCACCGATAAGTACCAGGTAGTGCACCGCAGTCGCCGCCGCGCCGACCAGCGTGTAGCGCGAGAAATGGCGCGCCGTACTCATCGGCAGGCCCGCGGGTTCAAGGGCAGGCCCGGCCCGGCACGCGCCAGAGTTCGGTGCGCTTGTCGGCGAATGCGCTCACGGCGCCGGGCTGGCCCGACACGCGCTCGGCTCGGCCCGCCGGCACGATGAACCACACCGCGCTGGCACCGCAGGCCATCGTGCCCAACTCGGTCAACGGGCGCAGCACGTCGCGCGCGAGAGCAGGGTCGAATCGGGCCGCGTCGAAGACCTCTTTGCGCCAGTTGTCGCTCCTCGGAATTTCCGGGTCGGCCCAGTCGGCGGCGATGACGACCGGGCGCCCGAGCCGCGCGTAGAACGGCACGTCGTAGTAGTACTCGTCGACCATCACGACGGTGTCGGCCGGTGCCATCGCACGCGCCATCGCCAACGCCAGCGCGCGATTCGATTGCGGTGCCTTCCACGCCGCGAAGGCGACGATCGCGACACAAGCGAGCGCCGACGCGCCCATCACCAAACGCCACCGGCGCGCGCCGCCCACCGCGACCGCGAGCGCCAGCAGCGCGCACCACGGCGCGAGCGCCGGCAGCGCGTAGCCGACCAGTTTCGAGGCCGGCATCGAGAAAAAGCCGACGATTGCGATCACCCACCATGCGTACAGCAGCGTCGCCGGACTGCGATCGGCCCATGCGCGCTTGAATGCGGCCGGCGCCCACACGCTCCACGGCAATGTGGCGAGCGGCAGCACCGCGATGAAGAACCAGGCGCCGTGCACGTTGTTAAAGGTCGACTGCGCGAAGCGGCGAAAGTGCTGCTCCATCACGAAGTAGTCGAAGAAGCCCGGGTAGCGCAGCTGCATCGCGATGAACCACGGCAGCCCGACGACCGCGAACGCGAGCAGGCCGAGCGGGTGCAGCAGCTTCAACATTTGCCGCCAGCGGCCCTGTGCGAGCAGCCACGGGCCGATCACGAGGGCCGGCAGCACGACGCCGATCAGCCCCTTCGCGAGCATCGCCAATGCGCACAGCACCCAGCCGGTGACGAGCCAGCGCAAGTCGACGCGGGGTGGCGAGTCATGACGGCCCCCGGGGCCGTCGCTCTGCGCCGGTCCGCCCCTCAAGGGGGGCGAATCGTCTCGGGAGCGGCCCGTCGACGAGTCGACGGCGCGCGCCAGCGCCAGCACCGCCGCGGTGATCAGCCCGCCGACCAGCATGTCGTGGTTCGCGTACTGCCCGCCGATGAAGAAGAACGGCGTGGTCGCGAGCACGCCGAGCGCGAGGGCGGCGGTGCGCGCGCCGTGCCAGCGCCGCATCGCGAAAAACAGCGCCGCGCCCATCGCCCATGCGCCGACGGCCGATCCGAAGCGGCCGGCGAACTCGTGCACGCCGAGCAGTTGCATCGCAGCGCTGTCGAGCCAATAGAACAGCGGCGGCTTGTGGAAGAACGGCAGGCCGTTGAGGGTGGGCACGAGCCACGAATCCCACGTTCCACCGCGCCACATCGCGCGCGCCCCCTCGGCGTAGCGCCCTTCGTCGGGCAGCAGCAGCGGGCGCAGGCCGAGCGTGGCGAGCAGCCAGAGCGCGAGCCCGGCCAGCAGCGCTGGCGCCGATGTCACACGGGCCAGCCAGCGCGGCGACGCGGCGGCGCCGGGCGAATCTTCTGTGAGGTCGGGCATCGGAAGCAGCAGGGTCGAACAGGCGAGTCATTAGACCATCGGCACCGGTGCCAAGCCGGGCTCCGCGGCAGGGATACCGGCGCCCGCTTAGCATCGAAAGATGACCGATACCGCCGCGCCCACCCTGCTGCAGTTGCCGCTGTTCCCGCTGCAGTCCGTGCTCTTCCCCGGCGGCCTCCTGCCGCTGCAGATTTTCGAGGTCAGGTACCTCGACATGATCGCGCGCCGTCACGCCGCAGGCGAGCCGTTCGGCGTGGTGTGCCTGACCAAGGGCAACGCCGAGCAGCAGGCCTCGGGCGAGCCGGGCGGCGATGGTTTCGCGAACGAAGCCTTTCACCCGATCGGCACGCTCGCGCGCATCGATCAGCTCGAGCGGCCGCGCCCCGGCCTGATGCTGATCGGCTGCACCGGCACGCAGCGCTTTCGCATCGTGCGCAGCGCGCGGCAAAAGTTCGGGCTCTGGGCCGCCGATGTCGAGCTGCTGCCCGAAGACGCCGAGGTGCCCGTGCCCGACGACATCGCCTTCACGCGCGAGGCGCTGCAAGGCCTGCTGCGCAACATCGAACAAAGCGCCGCGCAAGGCGGTGAGGCGGCGGTGCTGGCGCTGCCGAGGCCGCACCGCTGGGACGACTGCGGCTGGCTCGCCAACCGATGGTGCGAGCTGTTGCCACTCGATGCCGCGCTGAAGCAGCGCTTCATGGCGCTCGACAGCCCCGTGCTGCGGCTCGAACTCGTGGCCGACACGCTGGGGCAGATGGGATTCACGCTGCCGGAAGGATGAATGTATTACCATGAGTGGCTTTAGTAACACTGCCGGAGCCCGTCATGGCCACCGCATTGACCAGCAAGGGTCAGGTCACCATCCCCAAGCGCATTCGTGATGCGCTGCATCTTTTGCCGGGCATGCTGGTCGAATTCACGGTGAACGAGAGTGGCCAAGTGGTCTTGCAGCCGGCTGCCGTGCTGGGGAAGCGAAAACCTCTCTCCGATCGCTTCGACGCAGTGCGCGGCCGCGCCGACATCCGGTGGCGCACCCATGACCTGATGAAGTTGCTGCGCGCCGACGACTGATGGTGCTGGTCGACACCAACGTCTTGGTCGACGTGCTGCAAGACGACCCACAGTGGGCCGATTGGTCGATCGGCCAGCTGCGTGCACAGGCTCGAGTCCATGCGCTGGCCATCAACCCGATCGTCTACGCCGAATTGTCGTTGTCGTTCTCGAGCGTCGAGGCGCTCGACAGCGTCGTCGCGCGCATGGAACTCACGCTGCACGAGGTACCGAGGCCGGCACTGTTCCTCGCCGGCAAGGCCTTTGCGCAGTACCGACGCCGGGGCGGCGCCAAAGCGCAGGTTCTGCCCGATTTCATCATCGGCGCGCACGCAGCGGTGTCGGGGTGGTCGCTGCTGACGCGCGATGCGACGCGCTATCGCAGCTACTTTCCGGCGCTGCGAGTCATCGCACCTTAGGCGCCAGACTCTCGCCAAACCGACGCCGCGGAAATTTGGACGGCTATCAATCCACCTTCGCGCCAGACACCTTCACCACCTGCGCCCACTTCTTCGTCTCCGCGGCGATGAACTTCGCGAACTCGGCCGGCGGCTGACCGCCCGGGATCGCGCCTTGCGCCAGCAACCGCTCTTTAAAAGTCGGCGACTGAAACGCCTTGGCTGTTTCCTGGTTGATGCGGTTGACGATGTCGGCCGGCGTGCCGGCCGGCGCGAACAGGCCGAACCACGAACTCGCGTCGAAGCCAATGACCGGGCCGGCCTCGGCCACGGTCGGCACATTGGGCAGCGCCGCGCTGCGCTGCGCGCTCGTTACGGCGAGCGCTTTGAGCTTGCCGGACTTGATGTGCGGCAGCGCCGAAGGCAGGTTGTCGAACATCAGGTCCATCGTGCCGCCGATCAGGTCGAGCAGCGCCGGGCCCGAGCCGCGGTACGGGATGTGAACCATGAACGTGTTCGTCATGCTTTTGAACAACTCGCCGCTCAGGTGGATCGAGGTGCCATTGCCGCTCGACGCCATGTTGATCTTTCCGGGGTTGGCGCGGGCGTAGCGAATCAGGTCGGCGACGTTGCGGATGCCGGCCGATTCCATCTTCGCCGGGTTCATCACCAGCACGTTCGGCACACCGGCGACGAGCACGATCGGCACAAAATCTTTGATCGGATCGAACGACATCTTCGGGTAAAGCGCGGCGTTGATCGCGTGCGTGCCGACCGTGCCCATCAACAGGTTGTAGCCGTCAGGCGCCGACTTGGCGATCGCGTCGGCGCCGAGGTTGCCACCGGCACCGGGTTTGTTGTCGATGACGAACACCTGGCCGAAGGCCTTGCCGAGTTCGGGCGCGAGCGCGCGCGCCAAGATGTCGGTGGTGCCGGCCGGCGCGAACGGCACGACCACGCGCACCGGCTTGGTCGGCCAGCTGGTTTGGGCACGCGTGGCGGCGGGCACGAGCAACGCAGCGGAGCTGGCCAGCAGCAGCCGGCGACGGTCGATCGAATGCATGGAGGAGTCTCTCGGAACTGCGAAGTGGTGCAGTTTCTCGTGGCGCGGCGATTCGCGCTCAGAGGGCTTGCCCGAACGATTGCCGGGCATCGAAGAAAAGCAGCGAAGAATAAAAGAAGGGAAGCGGGACAGTGAATTGCCGGGGCTCGCTCTCGACTCCGCACCGGCCTGCCCGCTCCCCTCAGGACGTTAGATTCGTCCGCAAAAAAAGTTCATCAACGTGTTCGTTCAACGCGAGCCGTTGCCCGGCCGCAGGAACAACGACAACTGCGCGGGCGCGTGGCCGGTCTGCAAGACGCGGAACGGCAGGCGGGGCGCCACTTGCAGCACCGGGGCCTTGCGCTGTGGCAGCACCGTGCTCGCGGCAGCACGCGGCTTGGGGCTTGCGGTTGCGATCATGTTCGTCGGCGTGTTCATCGAACCCCCGAAGCGCTGTTGCGCGAGTTGAAATCGAAGTGCGGGCCTGTCACCGGCATCAGCACGCTGGCGGCGTGACTCATCCAGTCGGAAAGATCGAGCGAGGTCGGCAGGCGTGGCGCGGTCGGTTGCGTCAACCGCAGCACCGAAGAAGCGCCACCACGGCAGCTCGGGTTGACAGGCCGCAAGCGGCGGGGCGTGACAGACTTCACAGTGCGGATCAGCGGCATGACAACGACGTCCTTTTGGGTGTGCTTCACCCGGCGCCGTTCTAGCGGCATCGCGGGTGCTGTGGGCAACAGGAGCGCAACGTCTGTGCCATGCGGTTTTGAGCTTCGTTAACGAGACGCCGGACAAAAATTGATTCCGAATCTCACAAATCACCGAAAAATGTGACGCAACGCGTAAGAGATGCGTTACATGCTTGACCGGATCCGTCGGCGGCCATTTGAGTCGGTCGGCGGCCACCGGCATCGCAGTGGCTGTCTGCTCGCACGCAGGGCTTTCTTTCGAGTTGAACCACGCGTTGAAGCTGGATTGCGAGCATTGCGTTGACTGTGCCAGCGCCAAAGCCAAGACGACCTCGCCGTTTGGCTTCGTCTCCCCGGTGTGGCGGAAACCAAAGACGGCGTTGCTGGCAACGTAGCCTTCTTGCTCGGGTGACACTCGGAGGTCAGTAGGCGCCCGCACCGTTGACGCGTTGATCTCGCGCAGCGACGTTAATTTGAGGCCTGGTCGGGGTTGATACGGCCTGCGTCTCAGGGAGCTGGTGCGTGGCGCTGCGCAGCCCGATACCCGCGAGGAATGGCCCCCAGCAACCTCCGCGTGTATTCCTGCTGCGGCGCATCGAGAATTTGCGCGACGCTGGCTTGCTCGACGACCTCGCCGTCTTTCATCACCAGCACTTCGTCGGCCATGAAGCGCACCACGGCCAGGTCGTGGCTGATGAAGATGTAGGCCAGGCCCAATTCATCCTGCAGGTCGCGCAGCAGGTTGAGCACCTGCGCCTGCACCGAGACATCGAGCGCGCTGACGGCTTCGTCGAGCACCAGCACCTCGGGGTCGAGCGTCAGGCAGCGTGCGATCGCGATGCGCTGGCGCTGGCCACCCGAGAATTCGTGCGGGTACTTGTCCATCGCGTCTTCGGTCAGGCCGACCTTCACGAGCAGAGCGCGGGCACGTGCCTCTCGGTCGTCGGCGTCTTTGCCGACGCCATGGATCGTCATCGGCTCGGTCAGCGTCTGGCCGACGGTGAAGCGTGGGTTCAGTGACGCATACGGGTTCTGGAATACGACCTGAATGCGTTTGCGCATCGGCAGCATCGCGCCCTTGCTGAGCGCGAGCAGGTCGATGCCGTCGAAGGTGACGCTGCCGCCGACCGGCCCGCCGCTCGGCTCGTGCAAGCGCAACAGCGCCAGGCCCATCGTTGTCTTGCCCGAGCCCGATTCGCCGACCACGCCGAGCGTGTGGCCCTGGCGCAGCTTGAAAGTGGCGCCTTTGACGGCGCGGAATTCCTTGCGGCCGAACACGCCGCTGTGCAGCCAGAAGCTCTTGGTCAGCGCGTGTGCTTCGATGATGACGCGCGCATTCGGGTCTTTCGGCGCGGCCGGCACCTCGCGATAGGCGACGCCGGCCACGTGGTCGTCGATCGACATCAGCCGCGCGCTGCGTTGCGTCAGCGTTGGCCGGCACGCGAGCAGCGCCTTCGTGTACGCGTCTTTCGGGTCGGCGAAGATGGTGGCCACAGGCGCCTGCTCGCGCACCGTGCCAGCCCGCATAACGACCACGTGGTCGGCGATTTCGCCGACCACGCCGAGGTCGTGGCTGATGAACAGCATGCTCATCCGGTACTTCGCTTTCAGCCCGGCGAGCAGCTCCATGATCTGGCGCTGGATGGTCACATCGAGCGCGGTGGTCGGCTCGTCGGCGATCAAAAGTTTGGGCTCGCAGGCGAGCGCCATCGCGATCATCACGCGCTGCTGCTGGCCGCCCGACAGCTGGTGCGGGTAGGCCGAGAGGCGCCGCTTCGGCTCGGGCATGCCGACCTCGACGAGCAGCGCCTCCGCACGCTTCATCGCATCGCGTGCATTCAGCCCGAGGTGCTTCATCAGCGGCTCGCAGATTTGTTGGCCGCAGGTGAACACCGGGTTCAGCGACGTCATCGGGTCCTGGAAGACGCAGGCGATCTCCTTGCCGCGCAGCTTCTGCAATTCGCTCATCTTTGCGGCGAGCATGTCGCGGCCCGAGAACGTGATCGCGCCGCTTCGCTCAGCGTTGTCGGGCAGCAAGTTGAGGATCGACATCGCCGTCACGCTCTTGCCCGACCCTGATTCGCCGACGAGTGCGACGGTGGTGTTCTCGGGCACGTCGAAGCTGACGCCCGCGGCGCCGCGGCCCACGGCCTCGAAGCGTTGCACCACGCCGCCGACCTTGCCGGTGCGGAAGGCGACACGCAAATCCTTGATGCTCAACAGCATTGCGCTCTTGTCCATGTCATTCCAGCCCGCGCAGCTTCGGATCGAGCGCATCGCGCAGCGCATCGGTCATCAGCGAGAACGCGGTGATGAACACCGCCATCAAAAACGTCGCCGCGGCGAGCTGCCACCAGTGGCCGAGGATCAGCTCGCTTTGCGCCTCAGAGAGCATGGTGCCCCACGAAACCTGGTCAACGCCCACACCCAGCCCGAGGTACGACAGGATCACCTCCGACTTGATGAAGGCCACCACCAGGATCGACAACTGCACCAGCACCACGTGGCTCACGTTGGGCAGGATGTGCCTGAACATGCGCGCACTCGCGCTCGCGCCGATCGCTTCGGCGGCGCGCACGTAGTCGCGGTTCGCGTGCTTGATGAACTCGGCGCGCACGAGCCGGTAGATGCCGGTCCAGCCGGCGAGCCCGAGGATCAGCACGACCGAGCCGATGCCGCGCCCGAACACCGCCGCGAACGCGAAGATCAGCAAGATGCTCGGGATCGCGGTGAAGACGTTGTAGACCCACTCGAGCAAGTCGCCGGCCCGGCCGCCGAAGAAGCCTGCCACGGCGCCGAGCAGCGTGCCGATGATGGTGGCCAGCACGGCCGCCGAAACGCCGACCAAGATCGACACCTGCGCGCCCTTGATCGCCTTGGCGAGCACGTCGCGGCCAAGCCGGTCGCCGCCGAACGGCAGCGTGTCGGCCTTCACGGTGTCTTTCGTCTGGTATTTCTTGGCCGCCTCGGCCCACTCCTTGTAGCGCGGCGCGAGCGGGTCGACCGCCGAGATGTCGACATTGGGGCCGGTCGGCGCTGCGACCGCGATGCTCTCGGTCTTGGCGGCCGGGCCCATGAAGGTCGGCGGCGCATCGGGCACGCCGCGCTCGGTTTGCCAGTCGGCCGCGACCAGGCCAAGGCCAGCTGCGAGCACGACGAGCAAGAACACCACGACGATCACGAGCGAGGCCATGCCGACGTGGTCGGTCTTGAAACGCGTGGCCGCCGCGGCCCACACGCCCTTGCCGCGCGTCATGCTCGGCGTCAGTTGCGGACTCACGAGAACCGAACTCATTTCAGCACCACGCGCGGGTCGACCAGTTTGTACAAGATGTCGGTCAGGAGGTTGACCACCATCGTGATCACCGCGATGTAGATCGCGAACGCTTGAATGACGGGATAGTCGCTGCGGTTCACCGCGAGAAGAATTTCACGACCGAGGCCCGGGATCGAGAAGAAGACTTCGATCAGGAACGAGCCGACGAAGATGCCCGGCAGGCTCACCGCCACGTTGGTGAGGATCGGGATCATCGCGTTGCGCAGCACATGCTTCATCAGGATCGTCGGCTCGGTCAGGCCCTTGGCGCGCGCGGTGCGCACGTAGTCGTGGCCGATCTCGTCGAGGAAGAAGGTGCGGTAGAGGCGTGTGGTCGGTGCCAGCGAGACGGCGACTGCCAACAGCACTGGCAGCGGCGCGTAAGTGGTCAGGTTGGTCCACACACTGTCGCTCCAGCCCTGCACCGGAAACAGGCCGAGCTGGAACGCGAACACGTACTGGCCGACGATCACGTAGACCAAAAACGAGATCGACAGCGCGATCGTGGTCAGCACCATGATCGCGCGGTCGGTCAGCGAGCCGCGCACATAGGCCACGCCCATCGCGAACGGAATCGCGAGCAGCGTGTCGAGGATCAGGATCGGCAACATCACCGTCAGCGTGGCCGGCAGGCGCGTCGCGAAGAGGTTGCTGACGGCCTCGTTGGTGGCCCAGCTCTTGCCCCAGTCGAACGTGACGATCTGCTTGAGGAAGATGCCGAACTGGGTCAGGTACGACTCGTTCAGGCCGAGCTGCTGGCGGATCGCGTCGACCTGCTGTTGCGTCGCGTTGAGCCCACCGAGAATTTCAGCGGGGTCGCCGCCGAAGGCTTTGAACAGCAAGAACACCAGCAGCACGACGCCGAACAAGGTCGGGATCATTTGCCACAGGCGTCGGATCAGGTAGGCCGCCATGCGCGAGAAGCTTTCCAGCAAGGTTGTCGTTGGATCGAAAGGCGCCGCGGGCTCGTGGCCCCGGCGCCGGTAAAGGCACGCGAGTCTAAGACCTGCGCAGCGCGCCTCACCCGTGGGCAAACCATGAAGCAAGCGGCGGGTCGGTGGTGCAATAGACTGCGCGGCGGCCCGCCCTGCACACCCTGCCGGCGCGGGCGCCGAACACCCACGAGGAGTTGACAACATGTACCGATGTGCCCCGGCCCGGGCCACGCGCCGCCTGCTGGCGGGCGCGAAGCTGACTTGCGTCGCTGCGCTGGCGCAAGGCGCCGAAACGGTAGGCACAGCGGTCGACGGTAAAGCCGGTGCCGCGCCGCAAAAGGTGTTGCGCTACGCGATCCGCGCGGCCGAAAGTGGCTTCGATCCGCCGCAGGTCTCAGACGCGTACTCCCGCACGATGATGGCCAACGTGTTCGATGCGCTCTACGCGTATGCCTTTCTCGCGCGCCCGGTGCGTGCTGTTCCCAACACCGCGACGGCGCTGCCCGAGGCGTCGGCGGACTTCAAGACTTTCACGATCCGGGTGCGCCCGGGCATCTACTTCAGCGACGACCCGGCGTTCAACGGCCGCAGGCGCGAGCTGGTCGCGGCCGACTACGTGTACTCGATCAAGCGCCACTACGACGCGCGCTTGAAGAGCAGCAACTATGCGTCGATTTCCAACAACCAGATCATCGGTTTGAACGAATTGCGCGACGCCGCAATCAAGTCGAACAAGCCATTCGATTACGACACTGCGGCCCCCGGCCTGCGCGCGCTCGACCGCTACACGCTGCAGTTCAAACTCGGCCAGCCCAACCCGCGCTTCGTCGATGAACTGAGCGACCCGGCCGTCACCGGCGCGTTGGCGCGCGAGGTTGTCGAAGCCTATGGCGACAAGATCATGGAGCACCCGATCGGCACCGGACCGTTCCGCCTCGCGACCTGGAAGCGCAGCTCGCTGATCGCGTTCGAAAAAAACCCGAACTACCGCGACGAGTTTTACAACGAACAAGCGCCGGTCGATGACGCGCTCGCGCAGGCCGCGGTCGCCCGACTCAAAGGACGCAAGCTGCCGATGGTCGACCGGGTCGAGGTCAGCGTGATCGAGCAGCCGCAGCCGCGCTGGCTGTCTTTCCTGAATCGCGAAATGGATGTGATCGAGCAGGTGCCCGAAGACTTCGCGAACATCGTGATGCCGAACAACAAACTCGCGCCCAACCTTGCCAAGCTCGGCTTCTATGACATGCGTTACCCGCGCATCGACGCCGCGCTGTCGTACTTCGGCATGGAGAATTTGGTGGTCGGTGGCTACACGCCGGCCAAGGTCGCGCTGCGCCGCGCGATCGCGCTGGCCGTCAACGTCGAAGAAGAAATCCGCGTCGTGCGGCGTGGCCAAGCGGTGGCTGCGCAGTCGATCGTCGCGCCCGGCGTGTGGGGCTACGACCCGCAGTTTCGGAGCGAGATGAGCACGTTCGACCGCGCGCGAGCCAAGGCCCTGCTCGACCTCAACGGTTATGTCGACCGCAACGGCGACGGCTGGCGCGAGCAGCCCGACGGGACGCCGCTGCAGGTCGAGTACGCGACCCAGCCCGACGACGCGAGCCGCCAGCTGATCACGCAGTGGAAGAAGAACATGGATGCAATCGGCATCCGCATCAAATTCAAAACTGCGCAGTGGCCCGAGAACCTGAAGGCCTCGCGGGCAGGCAAGCTGATGATGTGGGGCGTGTCCTGGGGCGCCAACATTCCCGACGGCGAGCAGTTTTTGCTGCTCGGCCAAAGCATCGGCAAGGGCCAAGCCAATCACGCGCGCTTCGACCTGCCCGAATACGACCGCCTGTTCGACCTGCAGCGCCGCCTGCCCAACGGCCCCGAGCGCTTCGCGGCCATCACCGAGATGAAGAAGCTCACGGTCGCCTACATGCCGTACAAAGTTCATGTGCACCGCATCTGGACCGATCTCGCGCAGCCGTGGGTCGTGGGCTACCACCGCAATGTTTTCGTGCGCGAGTGGTGGCGCTACGTCGACATTGATCTCGCCGAACGTGCCCGGCGTTTGAACTGAGGTGACATGAAACTCTCGACCAATTTTTTGTGGGCCACAGGCCTTGTCGCGACCCTCGTTTGCGGATCGACCGCCTGGGCACAGCAGGCCCCCGCCCCCACGACCGCGGCCGTGCCGAAGAAGGTGCTGCCGAAAGTGTTGCGATACGCCTTCGAGGTGGCCGAGACAAGCCTTGACCCGGTCAAGTTGCAAGACCTGTATTCGCGCACGCTGACGCCGCATATTTTCGAAGGCCTGTACCACTACGACCACCTGGCGCGGCCGGTCAAGATCAAGCCGCTCACCGCCGACGGCATGCCGGAGGTGTCGGCCGACTTCCGGGTCTGGACCATCAAAATAAAACCCGGCATCTACTTCGCGGACGACCCTGCGTTCAAGGGTAAGAAGCGCGAGCTCGTCGCGCAAGATTACGTGTATGCGTTCAAGCGTTTCGCCGATCCGGCCAACGCCAGCCCGGTCTGGGCCGAGGTCGAGGGCTTCGGCATCACGGGCCTGATCGGCCTGCGTGACGAAGCGCTGAAGCGCAAGAAACCGTTCGACTACGACCGCGAGATCGACGACCTGCGCGCGCTCGACCGCTACACCTTGCGGTTCACGTTGAAGGATCCGCGCCCACGCCATGTCGAGCAGATCGCCCAAGGCGATCTCTACGGCGCAGTCGCCCGGGAGGTGGTCGAGTTCTACGGCGAGCAGCTCGACGCGCACCCGGTGGGCACCGGCCCGTTCAAGCTCGCGCAGTGGCGGCGCAGTTCGTTCATCGCACTCGACCGCAACCCCGACTACCGCGAGCGCTACTACGACGCCGAGCCCGCCGCCGACGATGCCGAAGGCCAGGCGCTGCTCGCGAAGTTCAAGGGCCGGCGCCTGCCGATGGTCGACCGTGTCGAGATTTCGGTGATCGAGGAGGCGCAGCCACGGTGGCTCTCGTTCGTCAACGGCGAAGCGGATCTGGCGCACGGCGTCGGCTCTCAGTTCGTGAACGAGGCCATGCCCAACGGCAAGGTCGCGCCCAACCTCGCGAAGCGCGGCATCCGCGGCTATCGCATCACCGAGCCCGCGGGCGGCTACTACATCTTCAACATGGAAGACCCGACGGTCGGCGGCTACACCGCCGACAAGGTGGCGCGCCCACCACCCTCCATTGTGCCGCCCCCAAATGGCATCGGGTAATACGGCTCATTCGTGCACGCATGCGCCAGCGGATATTCCCGCGTCAGGATCGTTTCCTCAGCCGTAGAGGGCGAGGTAAC
>JANLUW010000185.1:0-7939 GCA_031363645.1 Rhizobacter sp.
GTCTCCCCGACGGACTGCCCGCGATGCGCGTTGCGATCGGTGCAGTTTGCTTTTTCTTGTTGCTATGCTCGGCTTGCCAAGCAAGCAGTTGCTTTGTAACGAAGACGTTGCGCGCGCGTGAGCGTACAAACCCGAAACGCACCCTGAACGAGGCCTCATGCCGGCCAGACCGAAGACCCGCCCGCCCGCCAAGGCGAGTGCACCCGACAACCGCCGCGCCGACCTGATCCGCGTGGCCGCCCGGCTGTTCCGCGAGAAGGGCTTCGACGGCACCACCATTCGCGACATCGCCCACGCCGTCGGCATGCGCTCGGGCAGCCCGTTCTATCACTTCGCCAACAAGCACGAGCTGCTGATGGCGGTGATGGAAGAAGGCCTGCGGCTCGGGCTCGAGCGCACTCGCGGTGCGGTCGACGAGGCCCTGCCGGCCACCGAGCGCTTCACGCAACTCGTGCGCACGCACTACGGCATCCTGCACGACGCCGGCAGCGATTTCATCCCGGTGATGCTCTACGACTGGCGCTCGCTGCCCGCACAGTACAAGCGCCGCATCGTCGAGCTCAAAGACCGCTACGACGCGATCTGGCAGCACACGCTCGACGAGCTGCACGACCAAGGCCTGTTGCGCGCCGACGCGAAACTGGCGCGCCTGATGATCCTCGGCGCGATGAATTTTTCGGCGACGTGGTACCGGCCCAAGCCCAAGTCATCACGCTCGGTAACGCGGGTCGACCTCGACGAACTGGCCGCGCAAACGGTCTCACTGGTGCTGCACCCCACATGACCCAAGTACTCGTTCAACGCGACGGCCCGATCTGGACCGTGACGCTTAACCGGCCCGAAGTGCGCAACGCCGTCGACGGCGCAACCGCGCGCCTGCTCGCGCAAGCCTTTCGCGCGTTCGATGCCGATGCGCATGCGCGTGTCGCGATTTTGCAAGGCGCAGACGGGCAGTTTTGTGCGGGCGCTGACCTGAAGGCTGTCGCTGGTGGCTTCGGTGAGAACTCGCGCGCGAACCCGCTCAGCACCGACATGAACGCAGACGGCCCGATGGGCCCGACCCGGCTGCGCCTGAGCAAGCCGGTGATTGCGGCCGTCGAAGGCCACGCGGTTGCCGGCGGGCTCGAACTAGCGCTGTGGTGCGACCTGCGTGTCGCGGGCAGCACTGCGACCTTCGGCGTCTACTGCCGCCGCTTCGGCGTGCCGCTGATCGACGGCGGCACCGTGCGCCTGCCGCGGCTGATCGGCGAGAGCCGTGCGCTCGATTTGATCCTCACGGGCCGCGCGGTCGCGGCCGACGAAGCGTTGCTGCTCGGTCTCGCGAACCGCGTCGTGCCCGCAGGCGAGGCGCTTGCCGCAGCGATCGAAATCGCAACGCAGATCGCCGCGTTCCCGCAACAGTGCATGCGCAACGACCGCGCGAGCGTGGCCGCACAACACGGCCTGCCTTTGCGCGACGCGCTCGCGCAAGAGTTTGCGCTCGGGCTGCACACGCTGAAATCTGGCGAGACGGTGAGCGGCGCGCAGCGCTTCGCGAGCGGCATCGGGCGCCACGGCAGGTTCTCGACAGACTGAAAGTGCAGGCGCCGGGCACATGTCCGGAAACGGCGAGTCATCGGCGACGCGCTTGCGATAATCACCGCATGCACTCCGCCATGCCGCTCGACGACACCGCTGCCTACCAGGTGCTCCTGGCCCGTGATGCGCGCTTCGACGGGCGGCTGTTCGTCGGCGTCACCTCGACGCGCATCTACTGCCGTCCGATCTGCCGCGTGCGCACGCCGAGCGCGCGCAACTGCCGCTTCTTCGAAACGCCCGCGCAAGCCGAGGCCGCGGCGTTCCGCCCTTGCATGAAATGCCGCCCCGAGATCGCGCCCGGCGCCGGCTTGCCGTGGACGGTGATGGACGCCTCGCGCACCCTCGCCCGCCAAGCGGCCGATGCGCTCGACGCACAAGCGTCGAACGGTCCTGTGCAAACCGCGAGCGGCGATGCGCCGAGCATCGCGCAGATCGCCGCGCGGCTCGGCGTCAGCGACCGGCACCTGCGCCGCATCTTCAAGACCGAGCACGGCGTCACGCCGCTGCAATACCTGCAGACACGCCGCCTGCTGCTCGCCAAACAGTTGTTGACCGACACCCGGCTGCCGGTCGCGCAGGTCGCACTCGCGAGCGGCTTCAACAGCCTGCGGCGATTCAATGCCGCGTTCGCCGACAACTACCGCATGAGCCCGAGCCGGCTGCGCGGCGAGGCTGACGAGGCCGCGTTCGACACCGAAGCCGCGATCACCGTCAAGCTCGGCTACCGCGCGCCGTACGACATCGAAGCGTTGCTGCGGTTCATCGCGCAGCGTGCGGTGCCCGAGGTCGAGGTCGTCACCGAGCGGCGTGTACGGCGCAGCTTGCGTGCCGGCACCGTCGCGCTGGTGGCGGGCTGGGTCGAGGCGGAGTTTTCGGTGACCGCACCGGTCGTCTTGCTACGCTTCGCGCCCGTGCTCGCCAGCGCAAGCGGTCGCGTCGTCGCGGCAGCACGGCGCTGGCTCGATCTGGATGCACACCCACAGGCGATCGATGCCGCGCTCGCGCACCTGCCCGGCGCGCCGGGGTTGCGCTTGCCCGGCAGCCTCGATGCGTTCGAGCTCGCAGTGCGCGCAGTGCTCGGCCAGCAGGTCACGGTCGCAGGCGCGCGCACGCTCGCGCGGCGCCTGGTCGATCGCTTCGGCGAGCCGTTGCAAACACCGTGGGACGACGTGGCTCGCACCTTCCCGTCGCCCGCTGCGCTCGCAGCCGCACCGGTCGAGCGGATCGCCGAGCTCGGCATCATCCGCAGCCGCGCCGGCGCGATCCGCGCGATCGCGCAAGCGTGGCCTGAACTCGCCGAGCTGTTCGCGCCGCGCGCGCGCCCCGAGCCGCTGATCGAGCGCCTGTGTGCGCTGCCCGGCATCGGCCCGTGGACGGCGCACTACATCGCGATGCGCGCACTCGGCTGGCCCGATGCGTTTCCGCCGAACGACGTGGCCGTGCTCAAAGCCATCAAGCAGTTGTTCGGCACCACGACGCAACGCGAAGCCGATGCGCACGCCAAAGCTTGGCAACCGTGGCGCGCCTATGCGGTACTGCGGCTGTGGAATTCACTGGAGAAGAAGACACCATGAACACGACCACCGATTCGATCGCGCGCGCCTGCACCGCGCAAACGACAATCGCCACACCGCTCGGCAATCTGCTCCTCGCGCGCACCGCCAAAGGCCTGGCCGGCGCGTGGTTCGAGGGACAAAAGCACCACCCCGAACCGCTTACCGCCGTGCGCCGGCCCGACGACGAGTTGCTGCGTCGCGCGGCCGACCAGCTGCTCGAATACTTCGCCGCTGAACGCGCGCAATTCGATTTGCCGCTCGACTTGCACGGCACTGAATTTCAGCGCGCCGTGTGGCAGCAGTTGCTCGCTATTCCCGCGTCCGACACCACCAGCTACGGTGCCATCGCCAAGGCACTCGGCAGCGCCTCGGCCGTGCGCGCGGTCGGTGGCGCCGTTGGCCGCAACCCAGTCTCGGTGATCGTGCCCTGCCACCGCGTTGTCGGTGCCGACCATTCGATGACCGGCTACGCGGGCGGGCTCGACCGCAAGCGCGCTTTGCTCGGCATCGAGCGGGCACGCGTGATGGTCAGCTGAAGTTCTTGCCGGCTTCGGCCAACTCGACGAGCAGCGGCGCCGGTTGCCACGACGCATCGGCGCCCGGCTCGGCCGCGAAGCGCTTCAACGCGCGCACCACGTTCGGCAGGCCGACCGCATCGGCATACAGCATCGGCCCGCCGCGGTGCAGCGGGTAGCCGTAGCCGTTGAGGTAGACGAGGTCGATGTCACTGGCGCGCGCCGCGATGCCTTCGGCCAGGATGCGCGCGCCTTCGTTGACGAGCGCGAACATGCAGCGCTCGACGATCTCGTCGTCCCCCACCGTGCGCGGCGTGATGCCAGCCTGGGTGCGGTATTGCGCGATCAATTGCTCGGTCACCGCATCGGGGATCGGGTCGCGCTTGCCGGCCTCGTAGCGGTACCAGCCGGCGCCGGTTTTTTGGCCGAAGCGGCCGGCCTCGCAGAGCTTGTCGGCCACGACCAGCGTCATCGATACGCCCGCCTCGACGGCCTTGCGCTTGCGCGTGGCCCAGCCGATGTCGAGCCCCGCCAAATCGCCCATCCGGAACGGCCCCATCGCCATGCCGAATTTCTGCAGCGTGCCGTCGATCTGCTGCGGCAAGGCACCGGCGTTGATCAAACCGTTGGCGGCGGCGCCGTAGCGCGCGAGCATGCGGTTGCCGATGAAGCCGTCGCACACGCCGGATACCACCGCGATCTTCTTGATCGTTTTCGACAGCGCCATCGCGGTCGCGAGCACATCGGGCGCAGTTTGCGCACCGCGAACCACTTCGAGCAGCCGCATCACGTTGGCGGGGCTGAAGAAGTGCAGGCCGATCACGTCCTGCGGGCGCTTGGTAAAGGCCGCGATCGCATCGAGGTTCAGGTACGAGGTGTTCGACGCGAGGATCGCGCCGGGTTTGCACACCTCGTCGAGCGTGCGGAACACGGTCTGCTTCACGTCCATGTTTTCGAACACCGCCTCGATGACCAGATCGACATCGCGGAAACTCTCGTAATTGAGCGTCGGCGTGACCAGCGCCATGCGCTGCTCGACTTGCGCAGGCGTCAGCTTGCCTTTCTTCATCGAGTTCTCGTAGTTCTTGCGGATCGTGGCGAAGCCTTTGTCGAGCGCCTCTTGTTTCGTCTCGAGCAGCACGACCGGCAATCCGGCGTTCAGGAAGTTCATCGTGATGCCGCCGCCCATCGTGCCCGCGCCGATGACACCGACGCTTCTGATCTGGCGCAGCGTCGTATCGGCCGGCACATCGGGCAACTTGGCCGCCGCGCGTTCGGCCGCGAACACATGGCGCAGCGCACGCGATTCGGGCGTGGCCATCAACGCGACAAACGCCTCGCGCTCGAGCCGAAGCCCTTCGTCGAATGGCAAGCCGGCCGCGTTCGCAACCGCGTCGACGCACTTCATCGGCGCGGGAAAATTCTTCGAGCCGGCAGCGACGGTGTTGCGTGCGAACTGCAGCAACGCTTGCGCGTTCGGCTCGCGCAGTTCGATGTCGCGGGCGCGCTTCGACGGCCGCACTTCCTCGACGACCTTGCGCGCGAACGTGACCGCGCCGGCGCGCAAGTCGCCATCGATGATCTCGTCGATCAGCGGCGTGCCTTTAAACTTCACCGCGGCCACCGGCGCACCGAACACGATGATGCTCAGCGCCGCTTCGAGTCCGATCAGGCGTGGTAGCCGCTGCGTGCCCCCGGCGCCTGGCAGCAAGCCGAGCTTGACCTCGGGCAGGCCGAGCGAGGCATCGGCCAGCGCGACGCGAAAGTGTGCGCCCATCGCAAGCTCGAGGCCACCGCCGAGGCACTGCCCGCTGATCGCTGCGACGACCGGCTTCGTGCTGTTTTCGAGCAACGCGATCACGGTTCGCAGGTTCGGCTCAAGCGCTGCGTTCGGCGTGCCGAACTCGGTCACGTCGGCGCCGGCTGAGAACGCGCGCGGCGTGCCGGTCAGCACGATCGCCTTGACGGCGGCGTTCTCGTTCGCTTCGTCGAGCGCCAGGGCGATGCCGCTGCGCAGCTCGAAGCCGAGGCCGTTGACCGGCGGCTTGTTCATCGCGATCACGGCGATCTCGCCGTCGACGCTGCAGGTCACACAAGGGGTGTTCATGGTGCTTTTTCTTTCGTTGAACTTTGACGCTGCCGGCGTCGCGGCTTGCGCTTGCTGATCGCGCGCCAGGGGCAAGGACACACGGAACACGCTGCCGCGGCCGAGGCCTTCGCTGCGGGCTTCGATGCGGCCGCCCTGCAACTCGACCAGCCGCTTCGCGAGCGTCAAGCCGATGCCGAGGCCGCCGTCCGACCGGTCCGATTCACTGCGCACTTGCGCGAACATCGCGAAGATTTCGGCGAGCGATTCGGGTGCGACGCCGATGCCGTTGTCGGTCACCTGAATGCAAACCCGGCCACCAGTGGCCGCCGCGTCGATGGTCAACAGCCCGCCGGGGTCGGTGTACTTGGCCGCGTTTGTCAGCAAGTTGATCAGCACCTGCGTCGTGCGCAGCCGGTCGACCTCGAGCGGCAACGGCGATGGCGGCAGTTGCACCGAGAGGTGGTGACCTTTGGCGTCGATCAAATGTTGAACGGTTTCGACGGCGGATTCGATCAGCGATGCCGCATCGACCTGCTCCGGCTGCAACGCGACGCTGCCGCTCCTGAAGCGCGACAGGTCGAGCAGCTCGTCGAGCAACGCGGCCATGGCCTGGCTCTGGCGCGTGATCACGCCGCCGGCCCAAGCCACGCGCTCGCGCGGCAGGTCGGCACGCTGCAGCAAGGTGCCCGCCGTGCGAATCGCAGCGAGCGGGTTGCGCAGCTCGTGTGCGAGCGTCGCGAGGAATTCGTCCTTGCGGCGGTCGGCGGCACGCAGTGCATCGGCGTCGGCCGCGGCCTCGGTGATGTCGATGTGCACCCCGACCCATTCACGCAGCGAGCCGTCGCTGTCGAGCACCGGCACCGCGCGGATCGCGAAGCGGCGCCAGACGCCATCGTGCCGCCGCACGCGGTGCTCGAACTCGAACAAGCTCCGTTCGGCCACAGCGTGGTGCCATGCATCGATCGTGGGCTGAGCGTCGTCGGGATGCACCGCCGCGGCCCACCCGAAGCCGCTGTACTCGGCTTGCGACTGCCCCGTCAGCCCCGCCCAGCCGGGCTGCTCGCCGGTCATGTTGCCATCGGCGCTGTTGGTCCACATGACGCCGACGGCTTGCATCGCCGCGCGAAAACGGTCGTGGCTGTACCGCAGCGCCATTGAGCCGGCAGCGTCTTGCATCGCCGTCAACCCTGCTGCACCGGCACGACGCGGCGTGGCGGCAACAGCTTGCGCAGCAGCTTGTGGTCGACCGGCTTGATGAAGTAGTGTTCGGCGATGTCGAAGGCGCCAGCCGCGCGCGTGTCATGGTGAGCGCGCGCCGTCACCGCGATCAGTACGATGTCGTTCTCCTGGCGGGCTCGCACCTGCTTCGAAAGCTCGAAACCGTCGAGCACCGGCATGTCGATGTCGAACATGATGCAATTCGGCGCGAACGCATCGATCATCGCCGGCGCCTGTGCGCCGTCGTAGGCGATGGCCACGTGGTGAGCGTCGAGCTCGAGCAGCAGCGCGAGCGTTTGTGCCGCGTCGGACACGTCGTCGACAACGATCACCCGAACGGAATCTTCGGTCATGGGCGCTTTGAATGCGTGAGGTCAGTGGGCAAGGGAAAACGCCGAGTATGCCGGCGCTGCGCGCATTTTTACATCCCAAGCTGCCCGGTCGATGGTGCTCCCAACTCAACCGACCTTGCCGAGCGCGACCCGAAACGCTTCCAGCTTCGCTTCGTAGTCGGCGGCGTCGCCGTAGTCGAGAAACCGGTTGTAGTGCGCGTGTGTTCCGAGGTTTTTGTGGGCGTGTTTGATCGGGCAAAAGTAGGCCTCGGTGCGAGCCAATATTTCGCGCATGTAGCCCATCAATCCATTGCCGTACTCGCAGTACGTGCAGTGAAATTTTTCGATGAAGTTGTGGTAGCCCAAGTGCCGGCGGTCGAACACGAGGTAGTCGCTCCGCTTGACCTTCACGATGCCGTAGATCGGAAAGCAAGCCCACTGGTAGAAGCTCACGCACACGTCGAGCATCAGCAGCGGTATCGCCATGCCGTAGATCAGCAATGGGATGGACGCCCCCACCCGTAACGGCATCAACGTGCCAAAGTGGAAGCGTTAATCAACCACTTGAACCGAGAGGGGGCGTCCGTCATGAAGATTACGACGATTGGCATCGACTTGGCAAAGAACGTGTTCCAGATCCACGTGGTCGAC
>JANLUW010000190.1:0-3380 GCA_031363645.1 Rhizobacter sp.
AAACTGGCACGCGCTGGTTGCGCACACGTTGGCGCACGGCTGGCCGGGGCTCGAGAACCTCGCGCTGATACCGGGTACGGTCGGCGCCTCGCCGGTGCAGAACATCGGCGCCTACGGCGTCGAGCTCAAAGACCGTTTCGAGTCGCTCGATGCGGTCGATCTGGTCACCGGCCGCACGCAAACGTTGCGCGCCGAGATCTGCGCCTTCGGCTACCGCGACAGCGTGTTCAAGCACTCGCTCACGAACCGCACGGTCATCACGCGCGTGCGGTTTCGCCTGCCCAAACCGTGGCAGCCGGTGCTCGGCTACCTCGACCTCGAACGCAAGATGCACGAGACTGGCATCGAGTCCCCGAGCGCGCAGCAAGTGTTCGACTGGGTCTGCGCGATCCGCCGCGCCAAGCTGCCCGACCCGGCCGTGCTCGGCAACGCCGGCAGCTTTTTCAAGAACCCGATCGTGACCACCGAGCAGTGCCGCGACATCATCGGCCGCGACCCCGAGGTCGTGCACTACCCGCTGCCCGACGGCAGCATCAAGCTCGCGGCCGGCTGGATGATCGACGCCTGCGGCTGGAAGGGAAAACACGTCGGCCAGGCGGCGGTGTACGACAAGCAGGCGCTGGTGCTGGTGAACCGAGGCGGCGCGATCGGCTCCGAGGTGATGCTGCTGGCCGCGGCGATCCAGGAGAGCGTCTACGGCCGCTTCGGCATCCGGCTGGAGCCGGAACCGCTGGTGGTGTGAACAGCCTCACGCTCGCGGCCCGAGCCGGCGCCGTCGGCCCGCCGACAGTGCGCGCGTGAACACCATGGGCGAGTCGAGATATTGAAAGTCTGGATGGCGGCGGTCGCCGCGGTGGCCGTCGTGGCGGTGGTCTGGCCCTGGTACCGGCGCACATCGCAACGCTACGCCCTGCGCGCTATCGACCGGCACCAGTTCCCGCCGTACCTGAAACAAAAGCTGCTGAAGGCCTACCCGAACCTCGGCGACGCGCAGGCGCTGGAGGTCGAGCGCGCCTTTCGGCAATTTTTCAGGACAAGCGCGCAGGCGCAGCAGCGTTTCGTCGCGATGCCGTCGAAAGCGGTCGATGCGCTGTGGCACAAGTGCATCCTGCACACCCGCGGCTACGAGGTGTTTTGCCGCAAGGCGTTCGGGCGCATGTTGCACCACACGCCCGCCGAGGCGCTGCCACCGGCGCCCCTCGGCAAGGCGCGCAACCCCACGCAACACGAAGGTTTGCGCCGCGCATGGCGTCTGGCCTGCCAGGACGAGCGCATCGATCCGCACAAACCCAAGCGACTGCCGTTGTTGTTCGCGCTCGACGCGTCGCTCGGCATCGCGGGTGCCTATGTCTACGCGCTCGATTGCGCGGCGCTCGGAGCCGACCGCGGTGGCACGCACTGCGCGAGCGACCTGAGTTCCCGCGACGGCTCGGGAGGCGGCGGCGCGGATGGGTCGAGCAGCATCGATGACGCCGGAGACGCCGGGGACGGCGGCGGTGACGGAGGCGGCGGTTGCGGCGGCGATTGAACCGCGCCTGTGCGGCCCGCCGCCGCCACCGCCGGCGTCAAAACGTGAACGGCTTGCTCAACGCCACGTAGATCGTTCGCCGTGGCGCGTACTGCGGCGCGCCCACGCCGATGCCACTGCCGTCGCGCAGCTGGTAGCTGCGATCGAACAGGTTCAACGCCGACAAGCGCACGTCGAATTTGCCGAGACCATCGAGCTTGAACGTGCGCGCCACCGACGCGTTCACCTGCACGAAGCTGGGCAAGTGCTCGGTGTTCGCGAAGCCGCGTCGCAGGCCGCTGCCGTACAGCACGTCGCCGCCAACCGTGGTGTTGTCGCCGAAGCGGTACGACGTGCCCGCCGAGGCTGCGATCTTTTGCTCGTGGTCAAGGTGAACCCAATTGGTCTGGATGTAGGCGAGCTCGTCGGCGTCGAAATTGAACTGTCCGGACTCGACGCCTTTGCCCTTGGCCGAGCTCAAGCTCAGGTTGGTGAAGGCCGAGAAGCGATCGTCTACGTACGAGCCAGAGAACTCGATGCCGAAGATCTTGCCGCGCGCGTAGTTGAAGGCCGAGTAGATCAGCGCGTTGCCGAACCGGCCTTCGTCTTGCAGGTGCTTGACGTCGCGGTAGTAGGCGTCGGCGCCGAGTGTGATCTGCGGTGTGAGCTGGTGGCTGATGCCGAGGTCGAAGTAGTTCGAGCGCTCGGAGCGCACGGCAGTGTTCGCGTCCGACGGCAGCGCGTTGGTCGTGCCGAGGAATTTCGCGACGGAGGTGGTGTCGATTTTCTCGGTCGGCGGCGGCGTGAAATAGCGGGCGTAGCCGGCATGCACGCGGGTGTCAGCCCCGAGCTGGTAGACGGCACCCAGGCGCGGGCTCCACTGCGATTCGGCGATCACCGTGTCGACCTTGTCGTAGCGCACGCCGTAGTTGACGGTGAGCGCTTTCGTCGGCTGCCATTCGTCTTGCAGGTAGGCGCCAAACAGGTAACCCTTGATGCGGCTGGCGTCGGCGATCGTCAGCGGCACGTCGCTGCTCTGGTTGCCGTCGGCATCTGCCGGGAACACGGTCGATGTGTTCGCGACGATGCCGCGCTCGCGCTGCGCGAACAGGCCGCCGCGCAGCGTGTGCTGCGCGTTCAGCACACGGCTCGCGTCGAGCTGCAGACCGCTCGCGACATTGCGCCGCGCCACGTCGGCGGCCACGCCGTTGTAGGTGAGGTCACCGACCGGGTCGGGCCGGTAGTGCACGCTGCTCGTGCGGTTGAACAGCGAGACCTGGTAGTTGGTGCCGTCGCCGAGGCTCGATTGAAAACTCAACACCTGAAAGTTGTTGCGCTCGCGCTGGTTCGCGTCGAGCGCGATCGAGTCCGGCGGCGTGGCGCCGGCCAGCGTGAAGGCCGGTGATTTGCCCGGCACGTTCGGGATCTGGAAGCGGCTTTGCGCGGTGCCCAGCATCAGGCTGACGCGGCTGTTGTCGCCGAGCAGGTAGCTCAGGTAGGCGAAGCCCTTGGTCTGGCGCGTGTCGTCGTGGACGGCGTTCTTGGCCGCGGTCGGGTTTTCGATGCCGATGTCGTTTTGCAGGTGGGAGCCGGTCAAAAAGTATTGCAGGTCGCCGGCCGTGCCGCCGAGGTTGAGGCTGGTCTCGCGGTGCCCGCGGCTGCCGAGCACGAAGTCGACGCTGCCGGTGTTGGCAAGGTCCGCGCCCTTGGTTCTGATGTCGATCACGCCGGCGGTGCGGTAGCCGTATTGCGCCGGCAACGCGCCGGTCAGCACGTTGACCTGGTCGGCGAAGCGCGTGTCGAGTGCCTGCCCGAAACCGCTGATCGATTCGGGGATGACAACGCCGTTGATCCGGTACTGCAGGTTTGCGTG
>JANLUW010000619.1:0-3484 GCA_031363645.1 Rhizobacter sp.
CTTCTGCGACCCGCGAAGTCCCTGGCAGCGCGGCACGAACGAGAACACCAACGGCTTGCTGCGTCAATACTTCCCCAAAGGCACCGACCTGAGCAGGTATGGCGAACGAGAACTCGACGCGGTGGCCGCCACACTCAATGCGAGACCTCGCAAGACCCTCGGATGGCAAACGCCCGCCGAGGCGCTTGATCACCTAATATCCCGCGTTCAAGTAACCGGCGTTGCGACGACTCCTTGAACCCAAGTTGCGAACCGCGGTCCGAGTGATGAACCAGGTCCGCGTCGGGATCGCGCCAGCCGAGCGCCATGTCGAGCGCGGCGAGCGTCAGCTCTTGCGGCATCGTCTCGCTCATCGCCCAGCCCACCAGCTTGCGCGCGTACAGGTCCAGCACCAAGGCCAGATACAGCCAGCCTTCCTTGGTCGGCACGTAGGTCATGTCGGCCAACCACTTCTGGTTCGGCGCAATCGCCTCGAAGTCGCGCTCCAGGACGTTGGGCGCTACGGGATACGCGTGCTTTGAGTCCGTCGTCACCACGCGGAAGCGTCGGCGCTTGTGGCTTTGCAGCCCATGCTCGCGCATCACCCGGGCCACGCGCTTTTCGTTGACCGCACGGCCGTTGGTCTGGCTGACCTCGGTGGCCATGCGGCGCCGGCCGTAGCGACCTCGATGCCGACGTTGCGCCTGGCGAACCTGCGCGAGCAGCCGCTCATCGTCTTGCGCCCGCTTGGAGGGCACCCGCACGCGTGCCGCGTTCAACCCGCTGCGCGACACCGCCAGCAACTCGCACATCAGCGTCGTCGAATAGTCTTGTCGATGCTTGTCGATCCACGCGTACTTCACATCGACTCCCTCGCAAAGTACGCTGCCGCTTTTTTTAGGATCTCCTTCTCGAGCCGCAGCTTCGCGTTCTCCTGCCGCAACCGGCTCAACTCGGCCTCGAGCTCGGACATCGGCTGCGCCGGCGACCTCTTGACCAACTCTTGGCCCTTCCTGGCGCGGTACACCCAGTTGGCCAACGACTTGTTCGACATCTCCAACGAGCGCGCAACCGCCGCCACCAACCGGCCGCCCTCGATCACCTGCTTGACAGACGCATCACGAAACTCCGGGGTATACCGCCGATCTGGTCCTGCCTTCATGCTTGCTCCTCAAGGTCGAAAATAACAGACCTCGTGGCGTCTACTTTTCGGGGACCAGTTCAACCGTGCCGGAACGCGCCTCTGGCGGGCCACTGCACAACGACCGCCAAAGCCGTTCGCCCGCAGCGATCACGAACCTCAGCGAGTGGGGGACTCGTCCAATAGCGCCATGGTCTTCTCGTCACGTCGACCGTCATAGAAGCGTTCGAGCGCAACACCAAAGCATTCGTCCGGCGCGACCCGCTCGAACAGCGTCAGGCAGCTGCAGAACTTCAGATCGTCCGGCAATCCGAAGATGTCGTGAGCCGTCTTCGAAGGAACTTCAAGGACCGCCAGCACGCACTCTTGCAACCTCGAACTGAGGACGGGTGCGATCAGTACGACACGGCTTCGATCCGATCGTGCAGCCCATAGAACTGCGCCATCGAACTGCGACCCAGCGCCTTCAACTGAGGGAATACGAACCACATCCAGTGAGACTGCTTCTTTCCTGAAGTCAGTTCCGCCAAGACGCGCTCGTAGAGCGGCGCCTGGGCCTCGACGAATCGTCGCAGATCGCCCATCGAGACTCACGCCGCCTGCAGCCACCGATGCTCGTAGTACGGCTGCTCACGGTCGTCCAGGATGGCATACGAGGCGGCAAGGTTCTTCGGGTCCGGATCGAGCCAGGCATCGATGTTTTCCGGCTTGATCGGAATGATGCAGCGGTCGTGGCCCACTTCCGAAATCTCGGCCGGCGGGTCGTCCGTGATGGCGGCGAAGGACAGCAGGTCAGGCTCACCGGGTCCCGACCACCGAGACCACAGGCAGGCCACGAGCATGTCCCGGTGCGATTCGGGCCTGAACTCCAGCACGACGTTCTCGACACCTTCGCCTTCTTTCAGATCTCGGCGCTCAGCGCGGTGTCGATTTACGTTCTCGTAGAAGGTGTTCGCGACGAGCACGGCATGGGAGACGCCGAACTGCCCCTTCCAGAAACCTTCGAGGTTGTCTCTTCGTGCGTTGTACGTCCCCGGAAACTTGGTGTCGTAGAACGCCGGCTTGCCAGCAGGCCGACATTGATAGCGCATCGGCCTGACCACGCGCTTGCCGTTCTCCATCACCATCACCGGCGCATAGTGGCCCGGGAATATTCTCGAATCGACTTCGACCAGTTCCAGCCGCTTGAGGTCCGCCAGTTTGCCCATCGCCGAGGCAATCTTGTCGGTGGCGATGCGCTGGTTGTTAGCGGCCGCCTTGGTCGGCTTCGTTTGAAGCGTGCGTTCGGCATCCGCCAGTCGCTTGCGCTGCTCGAACATCATCTGCTCCAGCTTCACCGTCTCCGAGGCCGCGAAAGAGTCGATGGCCTCCCTGATCTTCAGCTCGGCATCCGTCACCGTTTCGGCGAACGCAGCCGCCATCGCCTTCGGAATCTTGATCTTGGGTTCGCCGAGCCGGCGCCAGAACAGCTCGTAGAACTCCTTGATGTCCAGTTCCGCACCGAAGTCACGGACGTAGCGGCGGTAGTCCGCCTCGATCTGAGCCGAGTAGCACATGAGCAATCCCGAATGCGATTGGCGACCGGTGGAAGACGGCTAGTCTACGGAAGCGCGAGCGCATTGGGTCCGCACTGGACGCACGCCTCACCGGCAAACGTCGTGCGCCGAAATTCACAAGTCATTTGCTCAGATATGGACCCCTGGTCGATCTTGGTGTAATACTGGATGCCCATACAGTATATCGGGAGCCCACCATGGCCGCCGTCCTGGACTGGGCCGGCGACGACGAAGAGCCGGTCCCGGCATCCTTTCCATCATCTCAGCACCGTACGCGGGGGCGCAGGACGCCTGCCCGCCCGGGTGAACTGCCGCCTGATATCGAGGCGGCAATCTGGCGTGGCGACCAGCTCGGCTCACCGGTTACGCGTGTGGTCGCCAGCGGATTCGACGCACTCGACGCCGAACTCCCGGGCTCGGGCTGGCCCTGCCATTCGCTCACCGAAATCCTGCAGCCGCAACCGACCGTCGCGGAATGGCGGCTGCTCGCGCCCGCGATGCGCCGCGTCGTCGCGAGCGGAGGCAACATCGTCGTCGTCGGTCCACCAAAGTCCCCTCACCTGCCCGGTCTCAAATACGCTGGTCTCGATGAACGCCAACTTGTCTGGATCCAGGCAGATGCACCTGCCGAAAGGCTGTGGGTCACCGAACAATTGATCAAGACCAACGCCGCCGGCCTTTTGGTGGCGTGGTTGCCGCAAGCCCGGCAGGAGCAGATACGCCGCCTGCAGGTTTGCGCCCACGGCTGCGAAGGGCCGGCTTTCCTGTGCCGTCCAGCGGCTGCGCAACACGAGCCATCGGCAGCCCC
>JANLUW010000206.1:0-1623 GCA_031363645.1 Rhizobacter sp.
GTCGACCACCGGCACCGGCACGGCGTGGCTTTTCAACCCGCCTCCGCCCTCGCCCTTGCCGCCCCGATGGCCCGCCAGCTTGCGCGCCTCGCACTCCTCGCAGCCGACGGCGAGCGCCGGGTCGCAGCGGTAGCGGCAGCCGACCACCGCGCGCATCGGCGGCAGCAGCGCGGCGAGCGCACGCACTGCGGTTGACTTGCCGGTGCCGCGGTCACCGAAGACGAGCACGCCGCCGATTCGAGGGTCGATCGCCGCGATCAGGATCGCCAGCTTCATTTCGTCCTGGCCGACGATCGCGGAAAAAGGAAAGACCAAAAGTGCACTCCAAACCCGATGCAATCACTTTGGATTTCTGGATGTAAACCCGAAGACCACAACGTTGTGTCAGACTATTTTGACGGGTCACGGTGATCCGATCAAGGAATGTTCATGAGTAACCCAAGTCGACGTGCATTCGTGATGACGGTGGTCGCGGGCGGCAGCGCCCTCGCCGTATCACGCGCATCAGCACAAGCAGCCCCGGTTCTATCGCCCACCGATCCGCAAGCGGTGGCACTCGCCTACAACATCGACAGCACCAAGGTCGACAAGGCCAAGTTTCCGCAGCACGCGGCCACGCAAATTTGCAGCGGCTGCAATTTCTACCAGGGCAAGCCGGCCGACGCGATGGCGCCCTGCCAGTTGTTCGCCGGCAAGCAGGTGGCCAGCAAGGGCTGGTGCAGCGCGTACGCCAAAAAGGCCTGACGCGCCGCGCACGGGCTCACGTGCATTGAAAGAACGCGCCGCGGTGCGCGCTCTTCCGTTCCTGGCCACCGCACGTGCGCCGGCATTTTTCGCCGGCCGCCCCATGTGCCCGACCCGAAGCACGCAAGTGTGTAGCGACAAGATGGCCACGCCGAAACCCGGTGCGCACATCTCTTTGACCGCCTCGTTGCTCGACATCTCGGGGCCGCCCGCGAGCGTGCGCACGATCTCGTCGCGGTTGCCGACCTGCAGCTTCACCTTGACCTTCGGGTTCTGGTTCGCGAAGGTCACGGGCAACGGCGGCAGCAAGCACTCCGCCGTGGTGACCGCGCCGGCACGTAAAGTGCTGGCGAACACGCCCTGCAGCGTCGCCATTTCTTCGCCAGCCTCGCGCCATAGATCGAGAGTGCGGCAGGCTGCATCAGGTGCATTTCTTCGGCCGCGGCCGAAACGCTGCCGAGCCGCGCAACGGCGTGGAAGGTGGCGAGCTGGCGAAACAATGCATTGCGGGTCAACGGCACGGGTTCGGCTCCATCGGCGAATGTGCTGGCGCGCAACGAGGGCCGCGACATCTGGAACGAGGGGCCGCAGATATCGAGAGACGCTGCCAAGTGGTGCTCATCGCTTGAAGGCGCACTCGACATCTGGGGCGACGTGAGCTTTAATTTCGAATCGATCGACACGGCCGACTACGTCGCCACGGCAACGGCATCTGCCTGAAGCGCCACCGAAGAAGCACACCACCATGGTGACCTACCACGGCAAGCGCGTCAGCCAAGACCAGTCCTCGTACTTGCCCGTTCTGAGCGACGTGCAGATCACGCGTCAGATCGAGTACGCATCGAAGCATGGCTACGCGATCGGCATCGAATACACCGA
>JANLUW010000232.1:0-6299 GCA_031363645.1 Rhizobacter sp.
CAAACCAACAACGGCCTGCACATTGCCCGAAAGGGCGGTGCAGGCCGATTCTGCGTTGACCGGGCGCCGAGTTATTCGTCGGCAGCGTCCGCGTTGACCGCAGCCTCGGCCAACTCGGTCAGCAGTTCGTCGGCGCCGTACATGTCTTTGACGGCGGCCTTCAACTGCTTGTTGTCATCGCTCAGGTTCAGCGCCTTGGCAAAGGCCGCCACCGTGCCGAAGCCGGTGATGCCGTAGTGCGTCATGCGCTGGACCTGCGCGATGATCGCGGCGTCGAGCACCGGGCCTTTCTCGGGCCCTTCTTCGATCGTGTGCTTGAGCGCCTCGGTCACCAGACCTTCCATGCCCTTGCAGTGCTCTTTCGAGACCTTTTCATCCTGGTTGGCGATCAGGGCCTTCAACAAGTTCGTGTGATCCGCGATTCCGGATTGCGACTTCTGGAGCATTGCCACCAGCTTCGGGTGGGTCGCCTTGGGCGTGATCTTTTTCACCGCCCGCGCCATCTGGTCATTGGCTGACCACAGGTCTTTCAGTTCGTCGATGTAGAGGTCGGACAGGTTAGCGATTTCAGACATGAATGCTCCATTCAGTTCACGGTAGGCGCTGCGAGCTCGAGTACCGGCAGCAAGGCCTTGCAGCGTGCCTTGCCCGTAAGAAGTGGCGCGTAGGAAGAACGACAACCCGCGCGTCAGAAAGCTGCGGCACGAGGCAGCGACCGTTGCCGACGTGACCGCGGTGCGATGCGAGTGCGTCAAATATTGAACTGGCGCAGCCGGCCCGTCGCGAGATTGGCGGCTGCGGTTCGCGTCTCGGCGCCGAGCTTCACGTACACGCGCTCGAGGTGTTTCTTCAACGTGGCCGGGCTGCTGCCGAGGAGGCAGCGGGCGCGTCGCGACTGGCGCGGTGCTCAGTGCGAGTTCGCGAATTTTGCACAGCGTGACCCAGCCGTCGATGCTTGGCATGGCAAGGTCCATCAGGATCGCGTCGAACGTGTGGTGGTTCAGCAGCGCCAGGCATTCGCGGCCCGACGCGGCCTTGACGATCTCGAGACCCAACGGCTCCAGCCGGTTGGCGAGCAGGTCGCAGTCGACCTCTTCGTTGTCGACCACCGGCACGCACCGGCGCGCACCTTCGCAGCCGATGCGCGCGGTGCGCGGCAACTCGTGGTCAACACGCACGCCACTGAGCTCGAGCAAAAACAGGCGGTTGCGAAACAGCGTGCTGACGCCGGTCACCGGGGCCGGGCTCACCACGGTCATCCCGCCGCCCATCAGGTCGGTGAGCATCTTGCCGATCGTCAGCCCGAGGCCCGTGCCGCCGGGCACGGCGGCGCTGGTGTTCATGCCGTTGACGGCGGCACTCGCCTCGGTGCCGCGCGTGAAGGGCTCGAAGACTTGCCCGACTTCGCTCGCGACAATGCCCGCACCGGTGTCCTCGATCTCGAACGCGGCCATCTCGCGCGCGCACTCGACGAGCAAGCTTCTACCGACAGCCTCGAGCACGAGAAACGACGCGGCGCCGAACGCGGTGTTCGCCACGCGCAGCGCAGACCACTTGCGAAACGAGCGCGGCGTGAAGCGCAGCGCGTAGTCTTCCATCGTCTCGCGCGCAACCCAGCTGTTGTAGTCACGGCGCACCTTGATGACCTGCTGAACAGGCGTCGCGCCCGCGGGTGCCGCAGCGCCCTGCCCCACACGCGGGCGTGCCGTGTCGTCGAGCAAAGGCAGCAGTGCACTCATGAACCTTCTTGGTGCAAGCCCCACGCCAAGCGGGACAACGCATCCGCTAGCCTCCGGCATGTCTCCTGCTACACGAGCCACCCATGGAACTGACCCCGCGCGAGAAAGACAAGTTGTTGATCTTCACGGCCGCGCTGCTTGCCGAACGGCGCAAGGCACGCGGGCTGCAGCTCAACTATCCCGAGGCTGTGGCGCTCATCAGTGCCGCCATCATGGAAGGCGCACGTGACGGCAAGAGCGTGGCCGCGCTGATGAGCGAAGGCAAGACCTGGCTCACACGCGCCGACGTGATGGACGGCGTGGCTGAGCTCATCCCCGAGATCCAGATGGAAGCCACCTTTCCAGACGGCACCAAGCTGGTGACCGTGCACCAACCGATCGCATGAGGCGCTGAACGATGATTCCTGGCGAACTCTTCACCGACGGCCCCGACCATGAACTCAACCCCGGCCGGCGCATGCTGACCGTCGTGGTCGAGAACTGCGGCGACCGGCCGATTCAGGTCGGCTCGCACTACCACTTTGCCGAGACAAATGCCGCGCTGGTGTTCGACCGCGCTGCGGCCCGCGGCATGCGGCTCAACATCGCCTCCGGCACCGCCGTGCGCTTCGAGCCCGGCCAGCAGCGCACAGTCGAGCTGGTCGACTATGCGGGGGAGCGCAAGGTGTTCGGGTTCCGCGGGTTGGTGCAGGGGGCGCTTTGAGATGGCCGACCACATGAGCGTCTTCGTGCTGCTTTGTGGCATTCGCGCAAACGCCCGCACGCAGAGCAACCAAACATGACAAAAATCAATCGCCGCGCCTACGCCGAAATGTTCGGTCCCACCACCGGTGACCGCGTGCGGCTCGCCGACACCTGCCTGATCGTCGAGGTCGAAAAAGACTTCACGCTCAACGCGGGTGGCTACGGCGAAGAGGTCAAATTCGGCGGGGGCAAGACCATTCGCGACGGCATGGGCCAGAGCCAGCGGCTCGCCGCTGAGGTCGCCGACACCGTCATCACCAATGCGCTGATCATCGACCACTGGGGCATCGTCAAAGCCGACATCGGGCTCAAGAACGGCTTGATCGCCGCGATCGGTAAAGCGGGCAACCCCGACGTGCAACCCGGCGTCGACATCGTCATCGGCCCCGGCACCGAAATCATCGCCGGCGAGGGGAGCATCGTCACCGCGGGTGGCATCGACACGCACATCCATTTCATCTGCCCGCAGCAGATCGACGAGGCGTTGATGAGCGGCGTGACGACGATGATGGGCGGCGGCACCGGCCCGGCGACCGGCACCTTCGCCACCACCTGCACGCCCGGCCCGTGGCACATCCACGCGATGCTGCGCGCGGCCGAGAGTTTCCCGATGAACCTGGGCTTTCAGGGCAAGGGCAACGCCTCGCTGCCGCGTGCGCTCGAAGAGCAAATCGAAGCCGGCGCCTATGGCCTGAAGCTGCACGAAGACTGGGGCACCACGCCGGCCGCGATCGACAACTGCCTGAGCGTGGCCGATGCACACGACGTGCAGGTCACGATCCACACCGACACGTTGAACGAATCCGGCTTCGTCGAGGACACGATCAGCGCGTTCAAGGGCCGCACGATTGCGACCTTTCACACCGAGGGCGCAGGCGGCGGCCACGCGCCCGACATCATCAAATGCGCCGGCCTGCCGAACGTGCTGCCTTCCTCGACCAACCCGACGATGCCCTACACCGTCAACACCGTCGACGAGCACCTCGACATGCTGATGGTGTGCCATCACCTCGATGCGAAGGTCGCCGAAGACCTCGCGTTCGCCGAGAGCCGCATCAGGCGCGAAACAATCGCCGCCGAAGACATCCTGCACGACCTCGGCGTCTTCTCGATGATGAGCTCCGACAGCCAGGCGATGGGACGCGTCGGCGAGGTGATCATTCGCACGTGGCAGGCGGCGCACAAGATGAAGGTGCAGCGCGGGTGGTTGGCAGCCCCCATCCCCAACCCTTCTCCCAGCGGGGGAAGGGAGCTTTTCGGCGTCTGCGACGCTGATTCCAGGAACGACAACTTCCGCGTCAAGCGCTACATCGCCAAGTACACGATCAACCCGGCGATCACGCAGGGCATCTCGCATGTGGTCGGCTCGGTCGAGGTCGGCAAGCTCGCCGATCTGGTGGTGTGGAAGCCGGCGTTCTTCGGCGTCAAGCCGAGCCTGATCATCAAGGGCGGCATGATCGCCGCCGCCGCGATGGGCGACCCGAACGCGAGCATCCCGACGCCTCAGCCTGTGCACTACCGTCCAATGTTCGGCGCCTTCGGTTCGGCGATGAACGGCACGTGCATCACGTTCATGTCGAAGGCCGCGGCGGCGGCCGGCGTGCCGCAGCAACTCGGTTTGAAGCGGCGCATCGAGGCGGTTAAAAACACGCGCACGATCGGCAAGGCGGACATGGTGCACAACGCCGGCACGCCGCACATCGAGGTCGACGCGCAAACCTACGAGGTGCGCGCTGACGGCGTGATGCTGACGTGCGAGCCTGCCACCGAGTTGCCGATGGCGCAGCGCTACTTTCTTTTTTAACTCGGAGCGCGGCCGGAGCCGCGCTCGCAACGAATTACTTCGCCATCGGATCGGCGGGCTTTTCTTTCTTCATGCCGTCCTTTTTCATCATGTCGGCGCAGGTGGCCTCCATCTTAGTAGCGGCGTCGTCCTTTTTCATGTCGTCTTTCCTGGCCATCGCCATGTGGTCCTTGCAATCTTGCATGGTCATGTCTTTCTTCATTGCGTGGTCTTTGGCCATGGGCTCGGTCTTCTTCATGGCGTCTTGGGCAGTGGCTGCGCCGCCAGCCAGCGCGATGCACGCGCACATCAAAGCAGTTGCGATCGTTTTCATTCGGAAGTCTCCTAAAGGATGGGTGGGGATGCGCCTGCACCAGACCGCCTGCCGAATGAACGGTCAGGGCGACGAAGCCGAAGCACATTTCAGTCTGTGCCGCATCCCGAACCCCCCAGGTCGGACCGGGTCGCAAAACCGCGTAGGACCACGCGCGGCTGCGCCGCGGCGAAACCCCCGGTCAGCGCGTGTCGACGTGCTCGACGAGCGCGCGCGAAAGTGCCAACGCAGCGTCGTGCGACATCTCGATCGGCAGCACCTGGCCCGAGTCGAACTGCAGGTGCAAGCGCACCTGGCCGGCGCCGGCCGCGTGCATCACGCCGACCGCGAGGCACTGCACGGCCAGCGGCAAATCGGCCGCTGCGGCCGGCTGCGTCACGTCGGCGTTGAGCAGCGCCGCCGCCACGGCCGGCGCATCGGCTTCGCGCACCTCGATTGAGGTGTTGCGCAAGTGGCCGTCGACCGTCGATTGGGTTTCGATCACCACGCTGGCCTCGCCTGCGGCCGAACCAACGGTCGCTTCCTTGACCTCTTCGACCATCACCTCGACCTTGTCCGCTTTGTGCACCATCTGAAACTTTCTCGGCTTGGCAGGCACCTGCCTATTCTGGATTCTAGGTCGGCACCGCCGCATTACCCCACGAGCCTCACGACGCAACATGACAAGGGGGCGTGGAAATGAACGTCAGAGACATCGCGGGTCATTGGGTGGCGCTGCATGAGGCGCTCGGCATCGGCTCGCCCATCACCGGCGAGGCGCCGTACGAGCGCGCAATGGCTTTCGTGGAACAGGTCTTCGACGACGTGGCACTCGACCCTGCGCACCCTTTGGTTGGCTTGGTCGATCTGCTGGCCGACCACCTGCGCGAATACGAAAACCGCGTGCACCCGTGGCCCGACACCAGCACGCCAGCGACCGTGCTGGCGAGCCTGATGGAAAAGCACGGCCTGAAGCAGTCCGACCTGCCCGAGGTCGGCGCGCAAAGTGTCGTCAGCGCGGTGCTCGCCGGCAAGCGCGCGCTGAAGCTGCGGCAGGTGAAGGCGCTGGCGAAAAGATTTTCGGTGCCGCTGGAAGTACTGACTTGAACGACGGGTAGGTGGCATCGGAGGTGCGCCGTGCCGTTGCACGACAGGAAAGTTTCGTGAGGCGGCAGCGCGCCGACAACGGCCTCGCGTCCTACACCGGGGCTCGGGCCGCTCCGATGCCATTCGGTCGCTCGCTCCGTACCATTTCCGCAGACCTTAGGAGATGACCTTGCCGAACGATGCCACCCCCGACTTGAAGACCTTCGATGAACTCGCTGGTTTCGGCCACGCCACCGAACCCGCCCTCTCGGCGCGCGCGCTGACCGATCTGGTCGAGCGCAACCCGATTCCCGCGGTGCTCGCCGCGGCCGCGGCGGGTGCGGGCTTAATGGCTCTGGTGACGTTGATGGCGCGCCGCGAGTCCGAGCCGTTCGATGCGAAACCCGCAAAACCCGCGGTGCCGACGATGCCGACGACGACCACGCGTGCCAATGACTTCGACGGCCTGAAGCAGCAGATCGCCGACCTCGTCGATCGCCTCTCGAAAACCGCACCCGTCGATGCGGCGAAACAACGCGCCGAGCGCGCGGGTGACGCCATTGCCGACGGCTGGGGCGCAGTGCGCGATCAAGCCCTCAATGCACTCGACCACTTCGAACCCCAGGCGAGCGCC
>JANLUW010000016.1:0-3901 GCA_031363645.1 Rhizobacter sp.
CGTCGGCGCACTCTGAAGACGCGTGAGTGACGATGCCGCTGCGCGGGTGCAAGCTGCCGTCGGCGAGCACGGTCTGCAGCGTGAGCTTCTTGCCGAGCATGGCGTGGATGTCGAGGCCGGAGCGGGTGCTGAGCGTGCTGAGGCGAAGCTCCCACGGCGCACTCAGGGCCTCGCTGCAGGCCCAGGCCTCGACCATCAGCTCCGAGAGCTCACCGTCGCCTTCGATTCGGTACAGGCGCGTGCTGCTGTCGTAAGCGAGGGCGGTGAAGGGCAAAGAAGTTTGGAGTGCCATGCTGCAACCAGAGTCAATACGAACCACGGCGCATTGTGACGAACCGCCCGGCGCGGCAGCGTGCCACCAACAAACAAAGCGGTCTTACTGCGCGCAAGGGCGGGCCGCTCGACATCGGCCGGCGGCGGAGTGGTCAAAAGTGCAGCCGGTCTTCGGCCATGCGGTAGAGCCGGCGCCAGACGAAGTGGTTCATGCCCATCACGAACACGCTCATCACGCCGATGCCGAGCGCGATGCGCGGGAAATCGCCAGTCGTCGTCATCTGGCGGATGTAGCTGCCCAGGCCCTGCGCCTGCAGCGTGGTGTCGCCCCAGGTCACGTACTCGGCCACGATGCTCGCGTTCCACGAGCCACCGCTGGCGGTGATGGCGCCGGTGACGAAGCTCGGGAACACGGCGGGCAGCAGGTAGCGGCGCCACTTGAGCCAGCCGCTCAAGCCGAGGTTTTGCGCGGCATAGCGCAGCTCGGTCGGCACGGTCGATGCACCGGCGATGACGTTGAACAGGATGTACCACTGCGTGCCCAGCACCATCAGCGGCGAGAGCCAGATGCTCGGGTTCAGCTGCCAGTGCACGATGCCGACGACGGCCAGCGGGAACACCAGGTTGACCGGAAACGCCGCGAGAAATTGCGCCACCGCCTGCAGCCGCCCGGCCCAGACCGGGCGCATGCCGATCCAGACGCCGATCGGCACCCACACCACCGCAGCGATCGCGATCAGCACCAGCACGCGCGTCATCGTGAAGCAGCCGAGCATGAACACGTGCAGCACTTCGGCCAGGCCGACCTCGGCGTGCACGAAGTCGATCAGACGCCAGACCGCGAGCAGCACCGCGGCGGCAATCAGGGCGTCCCACGCGCGCGACCACGCGCTGTTCGGCGGTGCGCCGCGCGCGCGGATCGAGGTGCCGTCGTGCTGGCGCTTGAAGACGCGGAACGAGCGCTCGAACAGCTCGACCGCCCGCCCACCCATCGCCTGCAACCGATCGGTTCGGCGCAGCCAGGTCAGCAGCCACGAGCTCGGCGCGGTCTCTTGCGATCCTTCTTCGAATCGAAATTTGTCGGCCCAGGCCAGCAGCGGGCGGAAAAACAATTGGTCGTAGAGCGTGATGCCGAGCAGCATGCCGAAGATCGCCCAGCCGATCGCGCCGAGGCTTTTCTGCTCGATCGCGAGCGCGATGTACGAGCCCACGCCGGGCAGTTTGATGTCTTGGTTGGCGACCGAGATCGCCTCGGAGGCGACCACGAAAAACCAGCCACCCGACATCGACATCATCATGTTCCACAGCAGCCCCGGCATCGCGAACGGCAGGTCGAGCCGCCAAAAGCGTTGCCAGCCCGAGAGCTGGAACACGGCCGCGGCCTCGGTCAACTCGCCCGGCACGTTCTTGAGCGACTGGTACATGCTGAACGCCATGTTCCAGGCCTGCGACGTGAAGATCGCGAAGATCGCTGCGCACTCCACGCCGAACAAATTGCCCGGGAACAACAGGATAAACGGCGCCACCGCGATCGCCTGAAAACCCAGGATCGGGATCGACTGCAGGATGTCGAGCAGCGGCACCAGCACCTTCTCGGCGGGCTTGTATCTCGCGGCCAACACCGCGAACACGCAGGCGAAGACGAGCGAGCAACCCATCGCGATGAACATGCGCAACGAGGTGCGCATCAGGTAGTACGGCAGCACGATCGTGTCGAGCGTGAGTGGCAGCGTTTGGCCCACTTGGTAAGGCCGCGCCATCTGCGAGCCGCCATACGCGAGCGCCACCAGCAGCGCGAGCACGAGCGGCAACAAGGCCCAGTCCCAGCGGTTGCCGCTGGACTCGACCACCTGGCGGGGGAAGAAGCGCTTGGTCGTCATCGGGGGTTCGGTGCGGGAAGCCGGCGTTGGGTTCGGCAGGGTCCGCGATTGTCACCGCTCGCGATGACGTGCGCGCGACGAGCGCAAGCCGGTTTGCGAAGCGTCGCGTGGGATCATCGAAGATGACACGCGTTCACGATCATCGGCACCGGCCTCTCGGCATCCCCTCCTTCCTGCGACAGGTCGGGCCGGGCGTGATCACAGGCGCGGCCGACGACGACCCTTCGGGCATCGCGACCTACACCCAGGCCGGCGCGCAGTTCGGCACCGGCGTGCTCTGGACCGTGTTCCTGACGATCCCGTTCATGATCGGCATCCAGCTCGTGAGCGCGCGCATCGGGCGGCAATCGGGGCGCGGCATCGCGGCCAATTTGCGGCTGCACACGCCGAAGGCTTTTTTGCTCGCGATCGTCGGCCTGCTGCTCGTCGCGAACACGATCAACATCGCAGCTGACATCGCCGCGATGGGCGAGGCGCTGCAGCTCGTGGTCGGCGGCGCCGCGCACCTGCACGCGGTGGCGTTCGGCGCAATCACCTTGCTGCTCCAGGTGTTCGTGCCGTACCGGCGCCTCGCGCCGATCCTGAAGTGGCTGACGCTGAGCCTGTTCGTCTACGTGGCGTCGGCGTTCACGGTGCAGATTCCGTGGGGCCAGGTGCTGCACGACCTGGTGCTGCCGCAGCTCGTGCCGAGCTCGGCGTTCTGGATGATGATCGTGGCGATCCTGGGCACCACGATCTCGCCGTACCTGTTCTTCTGGCAAGCCTCGCAAGAGGTCGAAGAGATGCGGTTGCACGGCGCGCACGCCGGCATCGACACCGATAAGGTGTTGCGGCGCGCCCAGCGCCGCATGCGCACCGACACCATCGTCGGCATGGTGTTCTCCAACGGCATCGCGTTCTTCGTGATGCTGACCGGCGCGGTCGTGCTGCACACCGCGGGCATCACCGATGTGCAAAGCGCGGCGCAGGCCGCACAGGCGCTGCGGCCGCTGGCCGGCGACTTCGCGTTCGTGCTGTTCTCGATCGGCATCATCGCGACCGGCCTGCTCGCGGTGCCGGTGCTCGCTTCATCGGCCGCCTACGCGGTGGCCGAGGCCTTCGGATGGCCCGAGGGGCTGGAGCGGCACTGGCGCGAAGCGAAGGGCTTCTACGCGATCATCGGTATTGCCACGATCGTCGGCACGGGGCTAGACCTCACGCCGATGGATCCGATGAAGGCGCTGTACTGGAGCGCTGTCGTCAACGGCGTGGTCGCGGTGCCGATCATGGTGGCGATGATGATTTTGTCGGGCAACGCGGCCGTGATGGGCGCGCTGCCGGTGAAACGCAAGACGCGCTTCTTCGGCTGGGGCGCGGTGGCGGTGATGTTCGCCGCTGTGGTGATGATGGTGTGGGACTTGTTCCGCTGAGTTGCCGTTCCGAAGCCGTGTTCAGCCCGGCAGCTTGGCGGCGAGCAGTTCGACCTTTTCGATGTTCGGCGGCGTCGCCAACAGGGCCGCGGCGTTCGCCATCAACGCTTCTGCGATCTTGCCGGTGAGGTGCGCCTGCCGGCCGGTTTCGTCGGCGAAGGCATCGAACACGCCAAAGGTCGACGGGCCGAACTTCAGCGCGAACCAGGCCGTGGTGCCCGACTCGGCATTCGCGAGCGGCAGCGCACCCGCGAGAAAGTCGGCGACCGCGGCCTCCTGGCCCGGCTTGGCTTCGAGGCGGACGAACAGTGCGAGCTTGACCATGGTGTGTTCCTTCGG
>JANLUW010000264.1:0-2718 GCA_031363645.1 Rhizobacter sp.
CGGCCTCGCGCGCTTCAACGGTCAGGCCTGCATGGTGCTCGGCCACCAGAAGGGC
This sequence comes from Rhizobacter sp., assembly GCA_031363645.1. Classification (GTDB taxonomy): domain Bacteria; phylum Pseudomonadota; class Gammaproteobacteria; order Burkholderiales; family Burkholderiaceae_C; genus LMDS01. The sequence continues at coordinate 56 of JANLUW010000264.1, forward strand.
CGCGACACGAAGGAGCGCGGCTTGCGCAACTTCGGCATGTCGCGCCCCGAGGGTTATCGCAAAGCGCTGCGGCTGATGAAGCTGGCGGAAAAGTTCGGCCTGCCGGTGTTCACCTTCGTCGACACGCCTGGAGCGTACCCGGGCATCGGCGCCGAGGAGCGCGGGCAGTCGGAGGCGATCGGTCGCAACATCTTCGAGATGGCGCAACTCGAGGTGCCGATCATCGTCACCATCATCGGTGAGGGTGGTTCGGGCGGTGCACTCGCCATCAGCGTCGGCGACCAGTTGCTGATGCTGCAGTACTCGATCTACTCGGTGATCTCGCCGGAGGGTTGCGCGTCGATTCTGTGGAAGACATCGGAGCGAGCGTCCGATGCGGCCGATGCGCTGGGCATCACCGCGCACCGGCTCAAGGCGCTGGGCCTGGTCGACAAAATCATCAGCGAGCCGGTCGGTGGCGCCCACCGCGACACCAAGCAGATGGCCGCGTTCCTGAAGCGCGCGTTGAACGATGCGCTGCGCCAGGTCAGCGACCTGAAGCCGAAGGAATTGTTGCAACGGCGCTACGAGCGACTGCAGTCTTACGGCCGTTTCACGGACACCAAAGACCGTTGACCGTGAACGCCGGTCGCATCGCAGTCGCCTACAGCGGCGGGCGCGATTCGACGGCGCTGCTGCATGCGACGCTCGTTGCGGCGGCAGAGCAGGGCATTGAAGTCTTTGCGTTGCATGTGCACCACGGGTTGAGTCCGAATGCGGATGCCTGGCTCGCGCATTGCGAGCAACAGTGCCGTCGCTGGGCGCGTGCGGGCAAGCCGATCGCGTTTGCCGCCGATCGCCTGACGACGCATTCAGCGCACGGTGAAAGCATCGAAGCGTGGGCGCGGCAGGAGCGCTACCGTGTCTTGCGTGAGATGGCGCTGGCGCACAGCGTGACGATCGTGCTGCTCGCACACCACCGGCGCGATCAGGCCGAAACACTGCTGCTGCAGGCCTTGCGTGGCGGCGGCGTCGCTGGCCTGGCGGGCATGCCGCGCAGCGTGCTGCGCGACGGCATCACTTGGCAACGACCTTGGCTCGACAAACCGCGCGCCGAGGTCGACGCTTATGTGCGGCGCCATCGCCTCAAGTTCATTGAAGACGACAGCAACGCCGACCCACGCTTCGCACGCAATCGCCTGCGGTCGCAGGTGTGGCCTGCGCTGGCCGCGGCGTTCGAGCAGGCCGAGGCGTCGCTCGCGATGTCGGCCGAGTGGGCGCAGCAGGCGAGCGATGTGCTCGAAGAAGTCGCCGCATCCGACCTGTCTCGCGTGGCGGTCGATTGCAGCCTGTCGGTCGGCGTGTGGCTTGACCTGAGCCCGGCGCGGCGCAGCAACGCGTTGCGGGCGTGGATCAAACGGTGCGCCGGGGTCAGCGCACCCGCGAGCCTGGTCACGCGCCTGCGTAACGAATTGCCGATCGCGCGTGCTGCGAGCTGGCCGTTAGGCAGCGCCGAGTTGCGCCTCTACCGTGGCACGTTGCGCTGCATGCCCGCCGTTGCGACGGTCACGAACGAGGCCGATGCCGCGCGTGAAACCGGACTGAGCGTGCTTCGCGCCGGACAGCATCGCTTGCCCGGCTGGGCTGGCGTGCTCGCGGCCGAGCGCGTGCGCGAAGGTGGTGTTCCGCTGGCATGGCTCGCGCGGCTCGACCTGCGCCCACGCGTCGGTGGCGAGCAATTCCAGGCCGGTCTCAACCGCCCACCGCGCAGCCTGAAGAAGCAATACCAGGACGCTGGCGTGCCGATGTGGGATCGCAGCGGCCCGCTGGTCTACAGCGGTGGCCAACTCGTGTTCGTGCCCGGCCTCGGGCTCGATGCGCGCGTGATCGGACTGCCGGGTCAGCCGCTGGTCTCGTTGCGCTGGGTGCCGCTGACCGACCTCGCCTGACGCAGGGGCGCAGAACCACGGAAGTTAGAATCGCAGGCTCGCCTCAAGGCGGGTCTCCGTTGACACCCGTGACCTGATTCACCCTCCCACATGGCCCTCACAGTCCACAAGTACGGCGGCACCTCGATGGGTTCGCCGGAGCGCATTCGCAATGTCGCCAAGCGCGTCGCCAAATGGGCCCGCGCCGGCCACCAGATGGTCGTCGTTCCCTCGGCGATGAGCGGCGAAACGAATCGCCTGCTCGATCTCGCGAAAGAACTCTCGCCGGAGCACACCACGCCCGAGTTGCTGCGTGAATTCGACATGATCGCCTCGACCGGCGAGCAGGTGTCGTCGGGCCTGCTCGCGATCGCACTGCAAGCCGAGGGCATGCAGGCGGTCAGCTACGCCGGCTGGCAGGTGAAGATCGCAACCGATTCGTCGTTCACGAAGGCGCGCATCGAGAGCATCGACGACGCACGCGTACGCGCCGATCTCGCCGCCGGCAAGGTCGTCGTGATCACCGGCTTCCAGGGGGTCGACCCGGCCGGCCACATCACCACGCTCGGCCGTGGCGGCTCCGACACCTCGGCCGTGGCCGTGGCAGCCGCGTTGAAGGCCGACGAGTGCCTGATCTACACCGACGTCGACGGTGTCTACACGACCGACCCGCGCATCGTCGCCGAGGCGCGGCGCCTCAAGACCATCAGCTTCGAAGAGATGCTCGAGATGGCGAGCTTGGGCTCCAAAGTGCTG
>JANLUW010000266.1:0-1617 GCA_031363645.1 Rhizobacter sp.
TCCTCACGTTCAGCCCCGTTGCAACACGCGGCGCACCGTCGCGACCACGTTCTCGGGCGTGAACCCGAAGTGCTTGAACAGCACCGGTGCGGGTGCAGATTCGCCGTAGGTGTCGATGCCGACGACGGCCGCGCAGCCGTATTTCCACCAGCCGCCGCTCACGCCCATCTCGACCGCGATGCGCGGCAAACCCTTGGGCAGCACGCTGGTCTTGTAGGCCTCGGTCTGGCGATCGAACACGCTGGTCGACGGCATCGAGACGACGTTGACGGCGATGCCGATCTTGGCCAACGCTTGCTGCGCGTGGAGCGCGAGTTGTACCTCCGAGCCGGTCGCGATGATCACGGCTTGCGCCTTTTTTTTCAGGCCGACCTCGCTCGGCTCGGCCAGCACGTAGGCGCCTTTCGAGATGCCGTCGAGCGACTTCTTCGGCGCATACGGCACCGCCTGGCGCGAGAACAGCAGCGCGCTCGGGCGCGTCTTGCTTTCGATCGCGCAGGCCCAGGCGATCACGGTCTCGGCCGTGTCGCAAGGGCGCCAGACATCGAGGCCCGGAATCAAGCGCAGCGAGGCGGCGTGCTCGATCGACTGGTGCGTCGGTCCGTCTTCGCCGAGGCCGATGCTGTCGTGCGTGAAGACGTGGATCACGCGCTGCTTCATCAGCGCGGCCATGCGGATCGCGTTGCGCGAATAGTCGCTGAACGTCAGGAAAGTGGCGCCGTAAGGCATCAGCCCGCCGTGCAGCGTGATGCCGTTCATCACCGCGGCCATGCCGAATTCACGCACGCCGTAGCTGATGTGGCGCCCGCCGTTCCAGCTGCCGTCTTCATGCAGGCGGAACGCGGTGGCGCTGCTGGTGTTGGTGAGGGTCGAACCAGTCAGGTCGGCGCTGCCGCCGAGCATCTCGGGCAGTGCCTTCGTGAACACTTCGAGTGCGATCTGGCTGGCCTTGCGAGTGGCGACGCTCTCGGCCTTGGTCTGCGCCGCAATCGCCGCATCGACCACCGTTTGCGACCAGTTCTTCGGCAACTCGCCATCCATGCGGCGCGCGAACTCGAGCGCGAGTTCGGGGTAGACCTTGGCGTACGCGGCGAAGGCGTCGACCCAGGCCGTCTCGTCGGCCAGGCCTTGCTGGCGCGCGTCCCACAGCGTGTAGACCTCTTCGGGAATCACGAACGGTTCGGGTGCCCAGCCGATCGCTTCGCGGGTCAGCTTGATCTCGTCGGCGCCGAGCGCTTCGCCGTGCGCCTTGGCGGTGCCGCCGCGGTTCGGCGAGCCTTGGCCGATGACGGTCTTGCAGCAGATCAGCGTGGGCTTGCCGCCGCCCGGCGCGTTGCCGCTGCCTTGCGCGAGCGCCTGCCGAATCGCTTCGTCGACCGCATCGGCGTCGTGGCCGTCGACATCGGCGACCACGTTCCAGCCATAGGCACGAAAGCGCTCGGGCGTGTTGTCGATGAACCAGGGCGACACCTTGCCGTCGATCGAGATGCCGTTGTCGTCGTAGAGCGCGACGAGCTTGCCGAGCTTCCACGCGGCGGCCATCGCGGCGGCCTCGTGGCTGATGCCTTCCATCATGCAGCCGTCGCCCATGAACACGTAGGTGTGGTGGTCGACGAT
>JANLUW010000275.1:0-1517 GCA_031363645.1 Rhizobacter sp.
GTCGACATCGCCGTGGTCATCGCTGATGTGCTCGGTTGCCCACGCATCGAGCTCATGCGCCAACGCGCGATGCCGATCCTCGAAAAACGGCCAGTCCAGATGGGATGGCAGCCCCCCGATCGCCGAGTACGGCGACCGACCACCCGGAGGGGGTGCGGGCCGGCTTGGGGCGGCCCGGTGCTCGGCCCTTTCTCGTTCTGCATGTTCAATTTCCTTCGAAGCGTGGCTTCTGCTTCGCGACGAACGCGCGGTACGCCCGCGAGAAATCTTCGGTCAGCATGCAGATCGCCTGCGCCTGCGCCTCGGCCTCGATCGCCTGATCGATCGTCATCGCCCACTTCTGGTGCAGCATGGTCTTGGTGATGCCGTTCGCGAAGGTCGGGCCGGCGGCGATGTCGCGTGCCAACGCGGTCGCCGCCGGCCAGCAGCGCGTCGGGCGCAACGAGCCGGTTGAAGAAGCCCCAGCGCTCGCCCTCTTCGCCGCCCATCGAGCGGCCGGTGTAAAGCAACTCGCTCGCGCGCCCCTGGCCGATCAGGCGCGGCAAGATCGCGCAGGCGCCCATGTCGCAGCCCGCGAGGCCGACGCGGTTGAACAGGAAGGCGGTCTTGCTGCGCGCCGTGCCCAGCCGCAGGTCCGAGGCCATCGCCATGATCGCGCGTGCGCCTGCGCAAACGCCGTCGACCGCGGCGACGATCGGCTGCAGGCAGGCGCGCATCGCCTTCACCAGATCGCCGGTCATGCGCGTGAACATCAGCAGCTCGGGCGCCTTCAACCGAACCAGCGGGCCGATGATCTCGTGCACGTCACCGCCCGAGCAGAAGTTGTCGCCGGCGCCGATCAGCACGACGGCATGCACGTCGGTCGCGTACTTGAGCGCGCCGAACAGGTCGCGCAGCTCGGCATACGAGTCGAAGGTCAGCGGGTTCTTGCGGTCGGGGCGATTCAGTGTGAGGGTTGCGACGCCGTCGCTCACCTCCCACTTGAAATGCGTCGCGCGGTAGCCGAAGAGCGACTTGCGGTTGCCGGCGATCAGCGCCGGGTCGACGCGGTCGGTCGATGTCGCGATCGTTGTCGTTGAAGTTGAAGTTGTCATGCCTTCTCCTTGGCCGATGGGTCGCCTCGCACGAGCTGCACGCGCAGCGCGCCCAGGCGGGTGTAGAGCTGCTGCACGGTCTTCGCGTCGAGCCCTGCGAACATGGCCAGGACCCACTGCTCGTGCTCGCGCGCCATCGCCTCGAACGTGCGTCGACCCTTCGGCGTGAGCCGAACGATCCAGGCGCGGCGGTCTTCGGGGTTGGCTTCGCGCAGTACCATGCCGTCGGCTTCGAGCTCGTCGGTCAAGCCGGTGACGTTACCGCCGGTCACCATCAGGTAGCGCGGCAGTGTGCGCATCTTGAGCCCCGCTTTGAAGCGGAAGAGCTGCGCCATGTAGTCGAAGCGCGCGAGCGAGATGCCGAAGCGCTCGCGCAGCCGGGTGCGGATCTCGGCTTCGATGTGCGTCGTGCTCGCGAGCATG
>JANLUW010000336.1:0-14191 GCA_031363645.1 Rhizobacter sp.
AAAGGTGCCGCGCGAAAAGTCGGTCTCGTTGCGCGAATACTGCATGCGGATCAGGTGCGCGATCGCATCGCGCTGGCCGAGTTTGTCACCGACCCGCATGATCATGCGCATCTCGGTGTAATCGGCCGGCGCGCCGATGCCGTAGATCGCGCTGACCGAGGCGACGATGATCACGTCCTTGCGCTCCAGCACGCTCTTGGTTGCCGAGAGCCGCATCTGCTCGATGTGCTCGTTGATCGCGCTGTCTTTTTCGATAAACAGATCGCGCTGCGGCACGTAGGCCTCGGGTTGGTAGTAGTCGTAGTAGCTGACGAAATACTCGACCGCGTTCCTCGGAAAGAACTCGCGAAACTCGGCGTAGAGCTGCGCGGCGAGCGTCTTGTTCGGCGCGAACACGATCGCCGGCTTGCCCATTTGTGCGATCACGTTGGCCATCGTGAAGGTCTTGCCGGAGCCGGTCACGCCGAGCAGCGTCTGAAAGCTCAGGCCGTCGTGCAAGCCTTCGATCAAACCGGCGATCGCAGTCGGCTGGTCGCCCGCTGGCGCGTAGGGTTGGAACAGCTGGAACGGCGAACCAGGGTACGTGACAAATTGGCCTTCGGGCTCGGCGACATCCGAATTGGCAACACCTGCGGAACCGATGACTTCAGAAAGCTTGGGCATGGCAGATAACATCTCCTGAAATTTTTTGGCAAACGCGCCACTGGCAACCGGGCAGGTTAACGGAAACCCCGGCGTTCATGTACTGACAAGGACAGACCATGTCTTCTCTCTTCGCCGCTGTCGAACTCGCGCCCCGCGACCCGATCCTGGGCCTCAACGAGCAGTTCAACGCCGATCCGAATCCGGCGAAAGTCAATCTCGGCGTCGGCGTCTATTTCGATGACAACGGCAAGCTGCCGCTGCTCGAATGCGTGCAGGCGGCGGAGAAGATGATGATGGAAGCACCGAAGGCAAGGGGCTACCTGCCGATCGACGGCATCGCGGTCTACGACAAGGCAGTGCAGGCGCTCGTGTTCGGCGCCGACAGCGCGGCAGTCAAAGCCAGCCGCATCGCGACGGTGCAGGCCGTCGGCGGCACCGGCGGGCTCAAGATCGGCGCCGATTTTCTGAAACGCATGGGCCGTGAAGGGGCTCCTCCGTTGCCCCTGGCAAACGCCAAAGTGCTGATCAGCGACCCGAGCTGGGAGAACCACCGCGCGCTGTTCGAGGGCGCCGGTTTCGTGGTCGAGCACTACCCGTACTTCGACGCCGCCAATCGCGGCATCGACTTCGACGGCATGTTGGCCGCGCTCGACAAAGCCCCCGCCGGCACGATCGTCGTTCTGCACGCCTGCTGCCACAACCCGACCGGCTACGACATCTCGCAGGGCCAGTGGGCGAAGGTGATCGACACTGTCAAGGCGCGCCGCCTCGTGCCGTTCCTCGACATGGCGTACCAAGGCTTTGGCGAAGGCATCGAGGAAGACGGCGCGGTGGTCGGCCTGTTCACGGCCGCCGGGCTCGATTTCTTTGTCGCGACCAGCTTCTCGAAGAGCTTTTCGCTCTACGGCGAACGTGTCGGCGCGCTCAGCGTCGTGTGTCAATCGAAGGACGAGGCCGATCGCGTGCTGAGTCAATTGAAGCGCGTAATCCGGACCAATTACTCCAATCCACCGACCCACGGCGCGCAAGTTGTCGCCCTCGTGCTGACCACACCCGCGCTGCGCACGATGTGGGAAGGTGAGCTTGCTGGCATGCGCGTGCGAATCAAGGAGATGCGCGTCGCTTTGCAAGCCAAGCTCGAAGCCGCCGGGCTGAAGCAGGATTTCAGCTTCATCACGCGCCAGAAAGGCATGTTCAGCTACTCCGGTCTGAGCAAGCCGCAAATGGAACGGCTGCGCAACGAGTTCGGTATCTATGGCGTCGACTCGGGCCGCATCTGCGTGGCTGCGTTGAACAGCAAGAACATCGGCGCGACCGTGGCGGCGATAGCCACGGTATCGGCCTGAGGCACGCCCGCCTGTCTAACAAGCCCCGAATCGAGACATTGATCCGGGTTTGACCCCGGATGCAGGTGCTGCAAGACGAGGCGCGTGAGCCTAGAATGCTGCATTGCACAAAAGTACGCAGCAGGCCGCGCGGTCTGCCCCAGGTCACTCACGAGGCACCCCCCATGCTGTACCAGCTTTATGAATCCCAGCGCGCACTGCTGAGCCCCTTCGCCGAGTTCGCTAGCGCGACGTCGAAGCTCTACAACCACCCGCTGTCGCCCTTCGCGCACACGCCTGGCGCGCAGCGCGTTTCGGCCGGGCTCGACTTGATGCACAGACTATCAAAAGAGTACGAGAAGCCCGAGTTCGGAATCACCTCGGTCAAGGTCGACGGCGTCGACCTGGCGGTGCAGCAGCAAGTGGCGATCGAAAAGCCTTTTTGTCGCCTGCTGCGCTTCAAGCGCTTCACCGACGACATCGATGTGCTCACCCGCATCAAGGATCAGCCGATCGTGCTCGTCGTGGCCCCTCTCTCCGGCCACCACTCCACGCTGCTGCGTGAAACTGTGCGCGAGCTGCTGAAGGACCACAAAGTCTTCATCACCGACTGGACCGACGCGCGAATGGTGCCGAAAGAGGCGGGCCCGTTCCGCCTCGACGACTACGTGACCTACGTGCAGGAGTTCATCCGCCACATCGGCCCTGAGGTCAATGTGATGTCGGTCTGCCAGCCGACCGTGCCGGTGCTCGCGGCGATCTCGCTGATGGCCAGCCGCGGCGAGGTCACGCCGCGCACGATGACGATGATGGGCGGCCCGATCGACGCCCGCAAAAGCCCGACGGCCGTCAACAACCTTGCGACCAACAAGCCCTACGAATGGTTCGAGAACAACGTGATCTACCGCGTGCCGACGAACTTTCCCGGCGCGGGCCGCTCGGTGTACCCGGGCTTCTTGCAGCACACCGGCTTCGTCGCCATGAACCCGGATCGCCACATGAACTCGCATTACGATTACTTCCGCGATCTGATCCGCGGTGACGACGATAGCGTCGAGTTCCACCGCGGCTTCTACGACGAGTACAACGCGGTGCTCGACATGCCGGCCGAGTACTACCTCGACACGATCAAGGTCGTGTTTCAAGACTTTGCGCTCGTCAGCGGTACCTGGAAAGTAAACGGTGAACTCGTCAAGCCGCAAGACATCGAGACCACCGCGCTGCTGACGATCGAAGGCGAGCTCGACGACATCTCCGGCGCCGGCCAGACACGCGCCGCGCACGGCCTGTGCACCGGCATCCCGAAAGACCGTCAGTTCCACTACGACGCGATCGGCGCCGGCCACTACGGCATTTTCTCGGGCCGCCGCTGGCGGGAAAAGGTCTACCCGAAAGTGCGTGATTTCATCGCGAGCTACCAGCCCGCCGCCGAAACGGCGAATCCGAAAGCCTCCGTGCGCAAGGCGGCGGTCGCAAAGCCGGCGCCGAGCCAACTGGCGCTGACGCTGGTGCCCAAGCCCCAGGCCAAAGTGGTCGCGAAGAAAGCCGCGAAAAAGGTCGCCGCCAAGGCGAAGTGACCCACTGGTGAGCGCTGCGACCGACCGGCTCGTGCAAGCGCTCGACGACGCGCTGCCGCAAACGCAATGCACGCGCTGCGGCTACCCCGATTGCCGCGCCTACGCGCGGGCGATCGCGGCCAGCGAGGCCGCAATCAACCAATGCCCGCCCGGCGGCGACGAAGGCATCGCACGCCTCGCTGCCCTCACCGGCCGGCCCGCGCTGCCGCTGAACCCGCTCAACGGCATCGAGGCGCCACGCCAGCTCGCAATCATCGACGAAGCCTGGTGCATCGGCTGCACGCTGTGCCTGAAGGCGTGCCCGGTCGACTGCATCGTCGGTGGCCCGAAAGCCATGCACACCGTGATCGAATCGCAATGCACCGGCTGCGAGCTGTGCCTGCCCGCCTGCCCGGTCGACTGCATTTCGCTCGTGCCCGTGACCGGCGCGCGCACGGGCTGGCAGGCCTGGAGCGACGCGCAAGCGAGCGACGCGCGAGACAGGTACCACTGGCACACGCAACGCACAGCGCGCGATGCGCAATCGCGCACGCAACCGCCGCCCGCACCCGACAAGCGCAGCGTCGTCGCCGCGGCGCTTGCGCGTGCCCGCGCCGGCCGCGCGACGACCTGAGTCCAGCCGATGAAAACGCAGTCTATCGAACCCTTTTTCGCGACACTGAAAGCCGCGAACCCGCAACCCGAAACCGAGCTCGAGTACACCAATGTGTTCGAGTTGCTCGCGGCCGTGTTGCTCTCGGCGCAGGCCACGGACATCAGCGTCAACAAGGCAACACGGCGCCTGTTCCCGATCGCCAACACGCCGGCCAAAGTGCTCGCGCTCGGGCTCGATCGGCTCACCGAACACATCCGCACGATCGGCCTGTACCGCACCAAGGCGAAGAACCTGCTGGAGACCTGCCGCCTGCTGATCGAGCGCCATGACGGCAAGGTGCCCGGCACGCGCGCGGCACTCGAAGCGCTGCCCGGTGTCGGCCGCAAGACCGCCAACGTGGTGCTCAACGTGGCCTTCGGCGAGGCGACGATGGCGGTCGACACGCACATCTTCCGTGTCTCGAACCGCACCGGTTTGGCGCCGGGCAAGAACCCGCTCGAGGTCGAGCTGAAGCTGCTCACGCGCATCCCTGCGGCCTACCTCGTCGACGCACACCACTGGATGATCTTGCACGGCCGCTACGTTTGCCAGGCGCGCCGGCCGCTGTGCGGGCAATGCGCCGTCACGCAATGGTGCGATGCGTATCCGGCGATCGCGCCCAATGCCATCGCGTCGCCGTTGTCGCGCAGCATCCACGCGCTGTCGAACTAGCCGCTTCTCCGAGGGGCTCGCCGGCCGATAATTTGCCCATGCCCGACCAACCCGACCTGCAAATCATCTCGGGCCGCCTCGAACGCGGCGAGATCGACAGCGCGCAATACCTCGAGCAGCTGATGCGTTTCATCGCTGGCCAGATCGGCTGTTCGCGCGCCGGGTTGCGGGTGTTCGTCGACACCGCCGAAGGCCGCGTGCTGCGTTGCGTTGCGATGTTCGACTCAAACCTCGATCGCATGGTTTCCGCGAGTGACATCCTGCACCCGCAAGACAGCCTGTACCTCGAGCGCCTGCAGCGCGACGGCAGCATCACCGCCGGCCAGACGCTGACCGACTCGATCAGCGTCGGCCCGTTGCGCGACTACCTCGCGGCCAGCAGCGTGGTCTCGCTGATGGACATGAGCTTCTCGGTCAACGGCGTGCTGTTCGGCGCCTTCAGTTGCGAGCAGCTCGGCACGCCTGTCGACTGGACCCAGCGCCAGCTCCAGGTGCTGCGCAAAATCGCTTCGCGCGCCAGCCTGACGTTGATGCACTTCGTCAACGCCTCGGTCGATACCGCACCAGGCGCGCTCTGGGAGTCGAGCACGCCGAACCGGCTGGCGACGATGCCGATGCCGCTCGATGTGCCACCCGGTTTCAAGGCCGAGTGAGGTCGACCCGCTCGCCGTAGCACACCGCTTGCGGCCACGTCGCCGCCTCGGGCACCGCGCCTCCTGACCGAACCAGCCACAACGCCGCGCTGATCCAGCCGGCATGGCCGACGACACAGGCGCAGGGCGAATCGGCGATGAACGCCGCGCAGCGTTCGAGCAGCGCAGCCAGCGGCTCGCCACCGCCCGGTCGCGCGTGCATGAAATCGGCACACCAGACGTCAATTTCGGCGACCTCCACGTCGGCCCAGCGGCGGCCGTCCCAGTCGCCGAAATCGAGTTCGAGCAAGCGCGCATCGAGCCGGTGCGCCCAACCCCAGCGCGCCAACCAGCGGCCGACATCGGCGCTGCGTCGCAACGGCGACGTGATGACGACGTGCGGTGCAGCGTGGCGTCGCGCCCAAGCGCGAATGCGGTGCGCCAGGCGCTTGCTCTTGCGGCGATCGACACGCACCTCCGTCCGCCCGATGCAGCGCCCTGCCACGCCGAGCGGCCGGGCGTGGCGCCACACGCTCAAACCATCCATCGCGAAGCCCCCAGCCAGCCCAACAGCGCGAGAAGCTCGGTGACCTGCTGCGTGCCGCCGAGCGTGTCGCCCGTGTAGCCGCCGAGCCGGCTGCGCAGCCAGCGCATGCTCCACGCCGCACCGATCGCCACCAACGCAAGGCTGGTCACGACAGAAGGTGCGTGTGCCGGCGCCAGCAGTATCAGCAGCGCGCTCACGGTGGCGACCGTGCCGAGCGCCACCATCACACCCGCACCCGAGACCCGCTGGGCCAGCGGCTTCGCCTTTGCGTGCGCGATGTCGCCGGCATACGGCAATACGCGAATCAGCAAGACCGCCGCGGCGCGGCTAGCGGTGTGCGCGAGCAGCAGCGCCGCAACCGCGGTCAGCGGCGGCATTGCGCTCAGCGTCGCGGCTTTGAGCCCGAGCACGGCGACGAGCGCGAGCGCGCCGTAGCTGCCGATGCGCGAATCTTTCATGATCTCGAGCGCGCGCTCGCGGCCGACCGCGCCGCCGAGCCCGTCGGCCGTGTCGGCCAGGCCGTCTTCATGAAAACCGCCGGTCAGCAGCAGCGTGCTGATGATCGACAGCCCGACCGCCACCGCCGGCGGAAACACCGAACTCGCCACCCACAACACGAGTGCCGCAACGCCGCCGACGCAGGTACCGACGAGCGCGAACCAGCGCGCGCTCTGGTTCAACCAATCGGGCTCGAAGCCGACCCAGCGCGGCACTGGCACGCGCGTCAAAAACTGCAGCGCGACGAAGAACAGGCGCAGCTCCTGCGCGGCGCGGTTCACGGCTCGCCGCGCTCCGAAGTCTCGGTCGAGACGCCGGCCGACTCGAAGCTCGCCATCTCGTCGAGCAGCAACACCGCGCTTTGGATCAGCGGCCAGGCCAGCGCGGCGCCCGAGCCTTCGCCGAGGCGCAAGCCGAGTTGCAGCAGCGGTTGCGCGCACAGGTGGTCAAGCATCCGGCCATGGCCCGCCTCTTCGGAACGGTGCGCGAACACGCAGCATTCGAGCAGCGCCGACGCGAGTTTCGATGCGACCAAAATCGCCGCGCCGACGATGAAGCCGTCGACCACGATCACGCGCCGCTCCTCGGCCGCTTGCAGCGCCGCACCGACCATCATCGCGATCTCGAAACCGCCGAAGGCCGCAAGCGCTGCGAGCGGGTCGTGCGCACCCGCATGCAGCACGAGCACGCGGCGCAGCACCGCGAGCTTGCGCGCGAGGCCGGCGTCGTCGAGCCCGGTGCCGCGACCCGTGCAATCGGCGATGTCGAAGCCGCCGAGCCGCGCCAGCAGCAGCGCCGCACTCGCGGTGTTGCCGATGCCCATCTCGCCGAGCAGCAGCACGTTGCCGGGCAGTCGGCGTACCACGTCGCGCCCACGCTCGACGGCCTCGGTGCATTGCTGCGTGGTCATCGCCGGGCCGAGCGACGAATCGGCCGTGCCGGCCGCGACCTTTGCGCTCAGCAGCCCGGCGCGTGGCGCAATCTCGGCGCGCACGCCGGCGTCGACCACGGTGAGCGCCAACACGTGCTGGCGCGCCAGCACGCTGATCGCTGCGCCGCCGGCCAAGAAGTTCTCGACCATCTGCGCCGTGACCTCGCCCGGGTAGGCCGACACGCCCTGCGCCGCGAGCCCATGGTCGGCCGCGAACACGACGACCTGCGGCGCGTGCAGCGCGGGCCGCTCGCTGCGCTGGATGAGCCCGATCTGCAGCGCGAGCGCTTCGAGCCGGCCGAGCGAACCGCGCGGCTTGGTGAGTTGATCGAGGCGGTGTTGGAGGTGCATCGCCAGCGTTTGTGCGTTCGTTCCAGTCATGTCGAGACTCCGGGTTTCAGGATTCGAAGTGAGGCACGGCGACCCAATGCGATTCGAGTTCGAGGATGCGGATCGCACCGTCGAACACTTCGATCAGCGCCGCGTGCAGGGCCGGGTCATCGCGCGCGCCGTGCGCGTGGATCGTGCCGGCGCGCATCACGACGATGCGGTCGGCCAGCAGCGCGAGCGACAGGTCGTGCAGCACGCTGACGACCGTGGTGCCCGCGCTCACCTGGCGCCGCATCAGCCGCACCAGCGCAACCTGGTGCGGCGGGTCGAGGTGGGTGGTCGGCTCGTCGAGCAGCAACCACGGCGCGCCGACCGCGAGCGCGCGCGCCAGCAACACGCGCTGGCGCTCGCCGCCCGAAAGTTCGTGCAGGCGGCGCTGCTGCCATGCACTGCATTCGGCGTCGGCCATTGCCCGATCGACACGCGCTTCGTCGTCCGCGGTCGGCGCGGCGAACAGGCCGAGTACAGGCAGGCGGCCGAGGTGCACGAGTTCGCGCACCGTGAGCTCGCCGCTCGCGTCGCCTTGCTGTGCGAGCCATGCGATCTGTGTTGCACGCTGGCGCGGCGGCGTATGCGCGAGCGAGCGACCGTTCAGCAGCACCTCGCCGGCATCCGGCACCTGCAGCCCCGCGAGCGAGCGCAGCAACGTCGACTTGCCCGCACCGTTCGGGCCCACGATCGCGGTCCAGCCCTCAGGCACAGTCAGGGTCACGTCGCGCAGCGCTTGCGTGCTGCCGAGTGCGACGCTCACGCTTCGTGCACACAGGCTCGTCATCACGCGACCCGCCGGCGGTGCAGCAGCCAGATCAAGTAGCCGCCGCCGAGCAGCGCGGTCAGCACGCCGACCGGCACCTCTTGCGGCGCAATCAGGCTGCGCGCGAGCACATCGGCCATCAGCAGCAAGGCGCCGCCTGTCCCTGCACTCGCGATCAGCGTGAAGCCGTGCGTGGCCGGTGCGAAGCGGCGCACGATGTGCGGCGCCACCAGCCCGACGAACGCGATCAACCCGGCTTGCGAGACCGCGATGCCGGTCGCGAGCGCCAGCGCCGTGACCAGCGCGAGCCGGATGCGCGGCAGTGCGAGGCCGAGGCTTTGCGCGCTGTCGACGCCGAGCGTCAGCGCGTCGAGCGCACGTGCCAAGCGCCAGCTCGGCGGCAGCGTCAGCAGCATGCCGAGCACGAGCACGGCGCAACTGCCCCAGCCGAGAAAGCCGGTGCTGCCGAGCATGAACGCCTGCTTGCCGCGCAATGCATCGGGCGCGGCGCTCGTCACCAGATCACTGACCGCCGCGAGCACGACGCCGACGACCACGCCGGCCAGCAGCAACCGCGTGGTCTGCTGCGCACCGCGCGCCAAAGTGAGCGTCAGCGTGACGCCGAGCAGCGCGCCGGCGAACGCGGCTGCGACGAGGCCGATGCGCGCGACCGCATCGGCCGTCGCGAGGCTGATCGCATGGCCGCCGAGCGCGCTCGCGGCAAGCACGAGCACCACGCCGAGCGACGCGCCCGAGGCCGAGCCGAGCAGGTACGGGTCGGCGAGCGGGTTGCGAAACAGGCCTTGCGCGGTTGCGCCTGCAAGGCCGAGCAACGCGCCGACCAGCCACGCGCCGAGCGTGCGCGGCGCGCGGATCTGGCCGACGATCAGCGCGTCGTCGGCACTGTGCCAGGTCTGCACGAGTTGCGGCAATGACCAACCTTCGCTGCCGGCCGCCAACCCTGCGACGAGCAGCATGGCGGTGACGAGCGCGAGCCCGATCGCGAGCCGGCGGCGGCGCTGCGAATCGATTCCGTTCATCGGCGTGCCTGTGCATGCGCCGCGATGCGCACGAGGCAGTCGGCGATCACGCTGGCCGCCTCGCCCATGCGCGGCCCCGGGCGGATCAGCAGCTCGTAACGCTCGCTCGTGAAGCCGCAGCTCCGCTTGTCATTCAACGCGCGAAGCGCCGACCAACCCGGGCGCTCCGGCATCTCGGCGACGTTCTGCTGCGCCGCCATCACGATGTCGGGCTGGAGCCGCACGACGTACTCCGGGTTCAGCTTCGGGAACGGCCCGAGTTCGGCGGGCACCGCGTTCGCCAGGCCCAGGCGCGCGAGCGTTTCGCCGATGAACGACGCGGGGCCGGCGGCGTAAGGCGTCGCATCGACCTCGAAATAAACACGCTGACCGCGCAGTGCCGGCGGCACGCGGAAGGCGGCCGCGCGCATGTCGCGCTCGATGGCCGACCACACACGCTCAGCTTCGGCCGGCGTGCCGAGCAGTTGCGCGAGCGTCGCGAGACTGCGCTTCACGTCGGCGTGATTGCGCGATTCGAGCACCAGCACCTTGACGCCGAGCGCTTCCAGGCGGTCGGTGACGCGCGCCGAAGTCGAGAGCAGCACCACGTCGGGCCGCAGCGCGACGATGCGCTCGATCTGCGCGTCTTCTAACCCGCCGAGCTTGGGCAGCGCGAGCACGCTCGCCGGCCAATTCGAGAAGCGATCAGTGCCGACGAGCCGCGCGCAAGCACCGAGCGCGCAAACGCTTTCGGTCAGCGACGGCAGCAGGCTGACGATGCGCTGCGGCGGCGCCGCCAGCGTGAGCGTGGCGCCGCGGTCGTCACGCAGCGTGACATCGGCCGATGCGGTCGACGACACCGCTGCGAGCCAGCCCGCGAAGAGCAGATGGAGCAGGCCGCTCATCGCACGCCTCGCTTCAGCGGCACCTCGATGCCAGCGACCATCAGCGTCACGTCGGCACAGACTGCTGCGACCACCTGGTGCAGTCGCCCGAGCTCGTCGACGAAGCGCCGCGCCTCGCGTGTCAGCGGCGTGATGCCGAGGCCGATCTCGTTCGACACCAGCACGACCGGCCCCGACGCTGCGGCAAGTGCATCGCACAGGCCGTCACGTGCGCGGGCAAGCGCAGCGTCGTCTAGTGCGGTGCCGTCGAGCGGCATCAACAGGTTGGTCAACCACAACGTGAGGCAGTCGATCAGCACGAGACGATGCGGGGCGGCCTGGGCCTGCAGCGCAGCGGCCAGGTCGCGCGGCACCTCGATCGTCGCGAGCCCCGCGACACGCCGTGCCCGATCAACCCGGTGGCGCGCGATGCGCGCGCGCATCTCGTCGTCACCGCCGAGTGCGGTGGCGAGCAGCACGGCCGTGTGCTGCGAGTCTCGCGCGAGCCACGCGGCCGCGCGCGCCTCCGCGCAGCGCGACTTGCCGCTGCGCTGGCCGCCGAGCATCAACTCGTGTGCGGCCATGACGCTCAGATCCCCTTGCTGTCGAATCGCACGCCGATCCAAGCCTGTCGACCCAACGGCTGGTAGTCACGCGCCGGCTCGTACTGCCGATCGGTCGCGTTGAGCAGCTTCGCTTCGAGCTGCCATTGCTTTGCTACTCGCCAGCGCGCGCTCAGGTCGACAGTCGCGTAGCTGCCGAGCGTGGCCGAGCCATCGGGCCGCGCACCGACCGCGAGCAGCGCGCCGCCGAAGCGCCACTTGCCGACCTCGTAGTCGACTGCGATGCTCTCCTGGTGTGCCGCGCGGCGCGGCAGGCGCTTGCCGGTGTCGACGTCTTTCGCATCGAGGAAGTCGACCGTGCCGCTGATGCGCAGCGCGCCGAAACGTTGAGCACCCGACAGCGTGGCGCCTTGCAGCCGCGCGCGGCCGATGTTGCGTGCGCAGCCGTATTGGTACGCCGGGTCGGCCGGGCAAAACAAATTGTCGACCTCGTACAAGATCAGATCGCGCACCCGGTTTTGGTAAGCCGTCGCCGCCGCTTCGGTGTCACCGGCTCGCCAATTGATGCCGAGCTCGATGCTGCGACCTCGCTCCGGCGTCACGCTCGGCACACCGTATCCGGGGTAGAAGAGTTCGTTAAAACTCGGCGCCCGAAAGGTCGTGCCGGCGAGCGCGCGCACGCGCAGGCCTTTGGCCACTTCCATGCTCCAGCCGAGGCGCCCGGTGGTTTCGCCACCGTAGGCCGAGTTTTGGTCGCGCCGCAAGTCGGCCGACACCACATGCGGGCCGAACTCGCCGGTGTAGCCGAGCACGACAGCGTTGTTGCTGCGTTTTTCCTGGCTGGCGAAGGCGTCGGAATCGGCTTTCTCGCCCAAGTGCTCGTAGGCGAGCAAGAACTGGTTCGACGCGTCGAGCGTCACGGCGTTTTGCCAGGTCAGCTGGTCGCGCCGCGTGCGGTAGCGCTGGACGGTGTTGGCGCCGCTCTTGAGGTCGTCGTCGTTGTGGGCGAGTTGCGCGGTCGTTGTCCAGTTCGGCGTGATTACGCCGCGGTAGTCGAGCGAAACGGTGCTGCTGGCGAGCTTGTTGCGGAAGTCAGGCGACGGGTCTTGCGTGAACGGCGCGACAGACAAGTATTCGCTGTCGTCGTACTGCGCGTTCAGCCGGCTCTCGACCACGTTCAATCCGATGCGGTGGCCGGCGGCGGGCGTGAAGCCGAGCTTGAACTGGCCGGTGTCGCGGGTGTAGCCGTCGGCGTCGGGGTTGTAGTTGCCGAACTGGTCGCCGGGTTTGAGCGCCGAGACGCCGCGGCTCTTTTCACGGCCAAGCGACGCTGCGTAGTCGAAGCCGCCGGTCGCACCGCTGAGGCCCACGTCGCCCTCGTGCGAGCGATAGCCGCCGACCGCGCCGTTAGCAGTAAAGCGCGGTGCGCCTTCGCCGCGCTTCGTGAAAATCTGGATCACGCCACCGACGGCATCTGCCCCGTAAAGGCTGGAGCCCGGCCCGCGCAGCACCTCGATGCGGTCGATTTGCGAGAGGCCGATCGACTCGAACTCGACCTGCCCGAGCGTGGCCGATCCGACGCGCACGCCGTCGATCAGCACCACCGTGTTACCGGAACTGGCGCCGCGGATGAACACGCTGGCCGCGTGGCCCGGCCCGCCGTTGCGTGAGACCTGCAGGCCGGCCTCGCGGCGCAGCAGGTCTTCGACCGAATCGGCGCTGCTGGCGCGGATGCGTTCGGCGTCGATCACCACCACGTCGGCGGTGACGCGGTCGAGCGGCCGGGGCTCGCGGCTGCCGGTGACGACGATCGGCGTCAATTGCGTTTGCGCGTGGGAAGGTGCCGCCACGAGGGCGAGCACAGCGAAGCAGCCGGTGACGACGCGCGTCACGGCAAAAGGCGCACACGGCGCCGAGAAACGAAAGGTCATGTTGAACAAGCTCTGACAAGTTGCAAACGACCCGCTTCCCCGCGGGCATTCACGAGATGGGCGCACGCTCGATGAACGCACGCCCGCTTGTTGGCCGGTATCCGGGCTGGCGGAGCAACCCTTGCGACCTTCCCGAAAGCGCGAAGCCTTCAGTGGTGTGAGCGCAAGAGCGGGATCGTGTCGATGTGAACCCACACGATTCGTCCGCCGTACCGTTGCGGGGGCAGCGCAGATTCGGTCGTCACAGGCGCGCGCTCTTGCGGGCATGGATGCGCTCGTGACTTCCTTCTGCTTCCCGTTTAACTGTGCCAGCTGAACGCCGGCACGGGCACCAACAGCGTGCATTGTAGGCAGGCGTGACCTTTACAATGAAACACCCTTCTCCACCTCGATTGCCACGCGCCATGTCGAAGATCGAAGAACTCGCCGGTCGCGTCGAGCGGCTGCTTCTGCGGCATGCCGAATTGCGGCGAACCAACGCGCTGCTCGAACAACAGGTGGCTGCCGTAACCCACGAACGCGACAACCTGCGCTCGCGCCTGAACGCTGCGCGCAGCCGGATCGATGCGCTGCTCGAGCGCCTGCCGACCGAGCCCGCGGCGGCACCAGATGCAGTCGCTGGCGAAAGCACCAAGCCATGAAACAAATGGAAGTCACGATCCTCGGCCAGAGTTACCTGCTCGGCTGCCCCGAAGGCGGTGAGGTCGATCTGCTCGAAGCGGTGGGCAACGTCGACCGCGAAATGAGCGCGATTCGCGACGGCGGCAAGGTGAAGGCGCGCGAGCGGATCGCGGTGCTGGCGGCGCTGAATCTGGCGTACGCACTCGCGGGCCGTCCACCGGCGCGGGTCGCCACGGCAGCGTCGTTACCCACCGGCGAGGTCGATCTCGACAACCTGATCGCGCGCCTCGATCAAGCCCTCGGCGCCGACGGGCAATTGCTCTGATTGCCATGCGCGGGTCACGCATGCGCCGTAGAATAAAAACGTCCGTCGCACTTGCGTGAGTCTTATATTTCCTTGGACCAATGCTCTTTGAGCAAGGGCTTGGAACATCGCCCGGTTGGTGTGATCGTCTCGCGTCAGATGAACCCGAAGCCGGGCTGACCTCGCCCACCTGAACTCCTGGTTCAGGAATGCGGTTCACGGTTTGCGGCGGACACCTTTCTCCCCTGTCTTTCCCACGCACTT
>JANLUW010000347.1:0-1951 GCA_031363645.1 Rhizobacter sp.
CGCGCTCCGAGACCGTGCAAACCGACACCGGCGCGAGCGAGGTGAACGAGGCGCGCACCAGCCAGGGCATGTTTTTCGAGCGCGGCGAGCACCCGGTCGTGGCCCGCATCGAGGCCCGCATGGCCGCGCTGCTCGACTGGCCGCTCGAGAACGGCGAGGGCCTGCAGGTGCTGCGCTACGGCCCTGGCGCCGAGTACAAGCCGCACTACGATTATTTCGACCCTGCGCACTCTGGCACGCCGACGATCCTGGCGGGCGGCGGCCAGCGCGTCGCTTGGCTGGTTTGCTACCTGAACACGCCCGCCAAAGGGGGCGCGACCGTGTTCCCCGATGTGCAGCTCGATGTCGCGCCGCAGCGCGGCCATGCTGTCTTCTTCAGCTACGACCGCGCGCACCCGGTGACGAAAACACTGCACGGCGGCGCGCCTGTCGTCGACGGTGAGAAGTGGGTCGCGACCAAGTGGCTGCGCGAACGGCGCTTCGTTTGAGCGCCGCCAACGCAGCTCCGGAAAGTGAGTTGCCGCTCGCCGGCATCCGCGTCATCGACCTGACCCGCCTGCTGCCCGGCCCGCTCGCCACGCGCCACCTCGCCGAGCTCGGCGCCGAGGTGCTGAAGATCGAAGGCCCGGCCGCGCAGGGGCAAGACGACGCCACGCGATTCATGGGCCAGACGAGCGCCGAGCGCGGGGCAGGCGAGCCTGCACTGACCTTCCGCGAGTTGAACCGCGGCAAGCGGCTGCTGCGGCTCGATCTGCGCACGCCCGAGGGCACGGCCGCGCTGATCGAGCACGTGCGCAGCGCCGATGTGCTGGTCGAGGGCTTTCGCCCCGGCGTGATGGACAAGCTCGGCCTCGGCTGGGATGTGCTGCACGCCGTCAACCCGAAACTCGTGATGTGTGCGATCAGCGGCTACGGCCAGCGAAGCGCCTGGGCGCACCGCGCCGGTCACGACATCAATTACATCGCGATGACCGGCGTGCTCGCGCAAATCGCCACGGTCGGCGGCGAACTCGCGGTGCCGAACTTCCAGATCGGCGATTTGATGGGCGGTACGCAGGCGGCCGTCACCGGCATCCTGGCCGGGCTGCTGGGCGCGCAGCGCAGCGGGCGCGGGCGCTTCGTCGATGTGTCGATGGCGCATGAGGTGCTGCGCCACCACGTGCTCGCGGCCTGCACGCTGAAAGCCACCGGCCGCACGCCGGCGCCTGGGCGCGACCTGCTGTCGGGCGGCGTGCCTTGTTACGGCGTTTACGCAACGGCCGATGAAAGGCACGTGGCCGTCGGTGCGCTGGAGTTGAAGTTCTGGCAGGCGCTGTGCGTGGCGATCGACCGGCCGCAGTGGGCCAGCAGCCACTGGTCGCTCGGCCGCGCGGCCGGCGGGCCCGAATCGATGGCGTTGCGTGCGGAACTGGCGGCGGTGTTCGCTGCCGCGCCGCTCGCTCATTGGGTCGAGCGCTTCGACGCCGTGGACGCGTGCGTCACGCCCGTGCTGCAGCTAGAGGAAACACTGAATCACCCTGTTTTTCGCTGAGCGCGGTGTCAACCGCTCGGCAAGCGAGCCCGTTGTGACACCCGAGCAATCGCTCTTTTTCAAAATATTCCCTGCAGGAAACACCATCATGAAGAAAATCATCGCCGTTCTGATCGCCTCCGCATTCTCGATGGGCGCCTTCGCCCAAGCATCGGCTCCTGCCGCTCCGGCCGCGCCGATGGCCAAGGCCGAAATGAAGAAAGAAGCCCCGGCCAAGAAGCACGCTGCCAAGAAGCATGCAAAGAAGAAGGCCGCTGCGAAGCCGGCTGCCTGAGCAACCCAACGCTCAAAGAAAAACCCGGCTTCGGCCGGGTTTTTTGCGTCTGTGGCCCTGATCCAGCCGAACTGCTTCAGTTCAAGCCCGCAAACGAATCTCCTCCGCGTTCGCGAACGGTCGGCTGAGTTCGATCCGGCGCCACT
>JANLUW010000360.1:0-2087 GCA_031363645.1 Rhizobacter sp.
CCGATGTCGAGGCCGGCGACACTCACCCGGCCTTGATCGAGCCGTACCAGGCCGCAGATGATCCCGATCAGCGTGGTCTTGCCGGCACCGTTCGGGCCGAGCAGCGCGAAAATTTCACCCTGTTCGATCTCGAGGTCGATGTGGTCGAGGGCGCGAAAACCGGTGGCGTAGGTCTTGGAGACGCCGACGACGGAAATGATGGAAGGCATGCAGTGCTGGGTTGGCGGCGAAGAAGCGCCGACATTAACCCAGCCCGCGACATCACGCGGCCACACCGAGAATCACGCTCGACGCCTTGAACACCGCGGTGGCCGCGCTGCCAACGCCCAGGCCGAGCGACTTCGCACTCTCGTTCGTGATCACCGCGGCCACCGTGCCGCCGCCCGGCAGTTGCAGCACGACCTCCGTGTTGACCGCACCTGGCGCGATGCGGGCGACCGTTCCGGCGAGCTGGTTGCGGGCCGACAGGCGCACGTCACCGGCCTCGGTCATCAGCATGATCGACGAGGCCTTGACGAGCGCGAACGCCTTCGCGCCGACCGCCAAACCGAGCTCGTTTCGGCTCTCCCGCGTGACGGTCGCAACGAGCGCCAAGCCACCGATCACGTCGAGCTCGATCTCGTCGTTGATGGCGCCGGGTCGCATGACTCGAACCGTGCCGGCGAACTGGTTGCGGGCGCTGGTTTTCATCGCGATGCTTTCCATCAATGCGTAGTCTTCGACGAGGCCGTGCGCCTGGCGGTTGAGCCGCTCGACGAAGCGGGCGTGTTCGTGCCGGATCAGCTCGAAGTTGCGCACCAGCTGTTCGCCGCGCGGCGTGAGCCGGGTCGAGCCGCCGCCCTTGCCGCCGGGCTTTCGTTCGAGCAATGGCACGCCGGCCTGGTTGCTCATGTCGTCGATCGCGTTCCAGGCGCCCTTGTAGCTGAAGCCCGCAGCCTTGGCGGCCTGCGTGATCGAGCCGACTCGCGCCACCTCGGCAAGCAGCGCGACGCGGCGCGCGCCCGCCAGGTTGCGGCCATCGAGGCTGAGCCAAAGCTCGGCGCCGACGGTCATCGTGTGCGGGTCGGTCGCCATGCGGTCGGCCGCGTCAAACGGCGCAGATGCGCGTCGACACGCGGCGGTCGGTCGCAGCCGGTGCTTCGGTGAACGCGCCGTTGCTCAGGTACAGCGCCTCGTCGCCGAACCAGGCGAGGTCGTCGGGGTCGTGCGTGATCATCACGACGGGAATGTCGATGCGCTGCAGCAGCTCGTCGAGTTCGGCGCGCATGCGGTCGCGCAACGCCGGGTCGAGCGCGGAGAAAGGTTCGTCGAGCAGCAGCGCGCGCGGCGAATGCACGAGTGCGCGCGCGAGCGCGGTGCGCTGGCGCTGCCCGCCCGAGAGCTCGGCAGGGCGCAGCGAAGCGACTTCGCCCAGCTCGAATGCGCTCAGCCAACGCTCGACCGCCGCGCCGCCGACGTGAGCATTCGGGTTGCGCCAACCGGTCTGCAAACCGAACGCGATGTTCTGGCGCACATTGAGTCTGGGGAACAGCGCGTAGTCCTGGAACAGGTAGCCGAAGCCGCGCGCACGCGCCGGTACATTGATGCCGGCATCGGCGTCGAACAGCGTCTGATCGCCGAACGCGATGCGGCCGCGATCGGGCGTGAGCAGGCCAGCGAGCGCTTGCAGCGTCAGGCTCTTGCCAGAACCCGACGGGCCGTAAATCACGGTGCGTCGTGCGTGCGTCGAGAAGCGCAGGTGCAAATCGAAGGCGCGGCGCTCGCTGCGCAGGGTCTTGTGAATCTCGACGTCGAAGCTCATTGGGTCATCGGCTCATCGGCTCAGCGCCTCAACGCGCTCGTGCCCGCGGCGCGAAGCGCCCGGCGGCCAGCAGGAAGACAACGCAGGTGACCGAGATGATCGCGACCAGCAGGTTGGCGGTGGCGTCGTCGCCCGCCTGGACCGCATCGTGGACCGCGACCGACAGCGTTTGAGTGCGCCCCGGAATGCTGCCAGCGATCATCAAGGTCGCGCCGAACTCGCCGAGCGAGCGCGCGAACACCAGCAGCACGCCGGCCAGAATGCCCGGCCACGCCATCGGCAGCGT
>JANLUW010000640.1:0-4841 GCA_031363645.1 Rhizobacter sp.
TGCCTACGAGACCGTGAGCGCGGCGCGCGAAGGCATCGACCGCGATATCGACTTCTACAACACGCGCCGGCCGCACTCGAGCCATCAAGCTCGAACCCCGGACGTTGTGTACTTCGCATCGCTGCATCAGCCTTCGGCCGACGCAGCCTGAACACGCAGGGTCCACTTATAAATCTCGGGAATTTGTTCAGAACAACGGAGCCAGCTCTGTCGTTACGGCGTGCAGGGCCTGCTTGGAGCCATCGGTGGCGACGAGAATCTTCATGGTGGTTTTCCGTTGAGAAGCGCGCAGAATCAGCCACCACTCGGCAGCATTCGCCGCAATGTGTTGCCTCGAACCACGTAGTGTTGAAATAGCGCTGCAGCCGCATGCAGTCCGATCAGGAACTAGACCCGCCCTGCTCAGCCTTTCAGCACAAGCCGCAGCAGCAGCGCAACCAGCAGCAGCGCCGCGATACTGGTAGCCCATATGCCGGCCATCCAGGCGAGGCGGGCCCACAACGGCGGCAGCGGCATGTCGGGCCGCGGTGCCACGATCGCAGGCCAGCGGAGGAGGCGCAACTTCATGCGTGGTATCCGTCGACGCTGACCTTGCCGCGGAAGACCCAGTACGACCATGCCGTATAGCCCAGGATCATCGGCAAGACGACAGCCGTACCCCACAGCATGAAGACCTGGCTGCTCCGATCGGTGGCGGCAGCCCAGATGGTAACGGCGCCCGGCACCACATCGGGAAACACACTGATGCACAGCCCGACAAAGCACAGTGCGAAGACGCCAAGTGTCAGCATGAACGGCGCCACTTCATGACCCGCCTTGAGGCTCCGCACGAACATTACGCTGGCCAGCGCCACGAACACGGGCACCGGCGCCACAGCTATAAGGCCCGGCCACTGCAGCCACTTGTCGAAGTAGGCGGCGCTGAGAAAAGGCGTTGCCAGACTCACGGCCGCGACGGCGACCAGCGTGGCAGCGCCCAGCCACCGTGCCATGCCGCGCGCCTGCTGTTGCAGCCGGCCCTCGGTTTTCATCACCAGCCATGTGGCCCCCAGCAGCGCGTAGGCGACGGCCACACTGACGCCGGTGATGAGCGTGAACGGCGTGAGCCAGTCCCACCAGCCACCGGCATAGGCTCGGTCCTGCACGGCCACACCTTGCAACAGCGCACCCAACACCACGCCCTGCGACAGCGCCGCGAGCAGCGACCCGCCGCTGAAAGCCATGTCCCACAAGCCGCGGTGGGCGGGGTCGCGCCAGCGAAACTCGAAGGCCACCCCGCGGAACACAAGGGCCAGCAGCATCGCGATGATGGGGGCGTACAAGGCCGAGAAGATCAGCCCGTAAGCCAAAGGAAACGCCGCCAGCAGCCCGCCGCCGCCCATCACCAGCCAGGTCTCGTTGCCGTCCCACACCGGCGCGATGCTGTTCATCGCGGTGTCGCGGTCGGGGCCAACCGGGAAGCGGCGGAAGAGGATGCCGATGCCCAGATCGAAGCCGTCGAGCACGACGTAGATGAACACGGCCAGCACGATGATGAAGGCCCAAATGAGCGTCAGGTCGATGGACATGGTGCCGTCCTCAGCCGGTGGCCAGAGCGTCGGGGCGCAGGGCCGCCACAGGCGTGGTGCCGGACGCGCGCCCCGGAATGTTAGGTGGTGCCGGCTCATGCTGCACCGGTGGTTTGGCCATCAACTTCAAGATGTAGAGAATGCCGGCGCCGAAGACCGCGAAGTACACGACCACGAACGCCAGTAACGATGCCGCCACCGCTGGCGCGGCCAGCGGCGACGCGGCTTCAGCCGTTCGCATCAAGCCGTGGATGGTCCAAGGCTGGCGGCCCACCTCGGTGGTGATCCAGCCCGCCAGTACGGCCACCAGGCCAGAGGGCCCCATGACCAGAGCGAAACGGTGCAGCCACCTCCACTCGTAGAGCTTGCCGCGAGCACGCGCTAGCAAGCTGACGGCGCCGAGCGCGGCCATCAGGAACCCAAACCCGACCATGATGCGAAAGGCCCAGAACACGATGCCCACCGGCGGCCGGTCGGCTTCGGGCACGGTGTCAAGCCCCGCCAGCGGTGCGTTCAGGTCGTGCTTCAAGATCAGCGACGAGGCTTTCGGAATCTGGATCGCGTAGTCGACGCGGTTCTCGGCGCTGTTTGGAACGCCGAAGAGGATCAACGGTGCGCCTTCAGGGTGGCTCTGGTAATGGCCTTCCATGGCCATCACCTTCACCGGCTGGTGCTCCAGCGTGTTCAAACCGTGCAAGTCGCCTAGCACGATCTGCAGCGGCGCGACGATGGCTGCCATCCACATCGCCATCGAAAACATCAACCGCGCGCGCGGATTGGGCGCCTGGCCTGGGTGCTCTTTCAACAGGTGCCAGGCACCAACGCCGCCGACGAGGAACGCCGTAGTCAGGTAGGCCGCCGAAAGGGTGTGGGCCAGCCGGTACGGAAAGCTTGGGTTGAAGATGACGGCCAGCCAGCTACCGGCCGAGATGAATTGGCCGTTGGCATTTATCGCAAAGCCGGTCGGCGTTTGCATCCAGCTGTTGACGGACAGGATCCAGAACGCCGAAACGAAGGTACCCAGCGCCACCATCAGCGTGGCCATGAAGTGCAGGCGTTTGCCCACGCGGTTCATGCCGAACAGCATCACGCCCAGGAAACCCGCTTCGAGGAAGAAGGCGGTAAGCACCTCGTAGGCCATCAGCGGGCCGATGATCGGCCCGGCCTTGTCGGAGAACGCCGCCCAGTTGGTACCGAACTGGTAGGACATGACGATGCCCGACACCACACCCATGCCGAACACCAGCGCAAAAATCTTGATCCAGTAGCGGAACAGATCCATGTAGTGCTCGCCGCCGGTCTTCAGCCACAGGCCTTCGAGCACGGCCAGATAGCTGGCGAGCCCGATCGTGATGGCTGGAAAAAGAAAGTGAAAACTGACCGTGAAGGCGAACTGGATACGGGCGAGCAGCAATGCTTCGTGGAGATCGAACATCGGTGGGGTGTCCTTGCGTCAAGCGGGCTCGGAGCGCGATTTTCTAGCTCACTGTGCTTACTTTAGGAACTCGCTTCCTTGACGTCTGTGCGGCGACGCACAATAGCAACAGCCGCCCGGGACAGATAACCGCAATTCTGGTCATGCAGCAGCCTTGTGGGCAGGGCAGGACAACTGCGCGACGCGTCTGGTCGCGCGGGTGCTTACGTTGCCGCACATCAAGCTCCGCAGGAACTGCACAGGCGCGAAGCGACCTTGCTGGCGGTGTATACGCGCAACTTACTCGACAACGTGCTTTGCTACAGCCACGAACGCGCGACGCTCAGGATCGCCCATTCGACTAGCGAGGCAAGCGTGCGATTGCGCGTCGATGACAGCGGCTCCGGCATTTTTCGACGCAAACATGCAGCGACCGGGCGAAGAATTTTCAGAGTCCTCGGTAGCGGCAAAGGCGGCAGCGGGCTGGATGGACCGGATCATGAAGTGCACTGTGTGCACTGTGTGCGCTGGCGCACAACATCGCCTGCACTTGCGCAGTACGCTCGCATCGCCGTTCAACCGAATCGGAGGTATACCCAATGCTCGCCACGGAAAAGAAGTTCGCCCTGCCTACCCGGGCCCTCGAGGTGATTTCCAAGACGACCCACGTGGCGCAAAGCGAAGTGACGCGCCTCTATGAAGAAGAGCTTGCAGAACTCCGCGCAACCGCCCGCATCGCCAGCTTCCTGCCGATCTTTGCGTTGCGCAACGTCGAGGACACACTGAATCACCGACGCGCCGCTGCCTCGGCAGTTTGAGCTGACGCGAGCGCGCGTCGGGCAGGAAGGTCTGGTCGCAGCGTAATAGCAGAGATCCGTCTCGTGGCGTTGTTGGCGTAGTGGGTCAACGACAACATGGAGGAACTCTCGGACCACCCCCCCATGGTCGTGCGCCACCGAACAGACAGCGAACTTGATGCACATCAAGCTGGTGCAGTTGACGGCGTGCCAACCTAAAAGAGGGACGACGACAAACCCGGCTCAACTCACTGTCGGTATGGCAACGCTCCTTCGGAAAGGTCTCCACATGACATCCCTTCGCACCACTGTCACCGTCGCCATTGTCTCCTCGGTACTGTCGGCATGTGCTCAAACACCCGTCGGCCAGGCATCTGCAGGAACTGGCGCGGTTGCCACCTCCTCAGACAAACGCATGGCGATGATGGACACGCAGATGAAATCGATGCGCGACATGCACGAGAAGATGATGCGCGCGCGCAGCCCCGAGGAGCGCAGCGCCCTGAAATCCGAGCATGCGAAGTTGATGCAGAACGGAATGGCCATGATGGGAGGCATGGGTCCCGACGGAATGAGCGGTATGAAAGGCATGCACGGGATGGGCGCGATGACTGACGGCGCGCCGGCCACTGGTGACATGGCGATTCGCCAGGAAATGATGGAAAAACACTTGGCGATGATGGCGTCCATGATGCAGATGATGATGGATCAGATGCCACCGGCACCGGTCGAGCCGTGAGTGCCGTAATCATGAACACTCCCCAAGTCATCGCAAGCGACCTTCCGACCTCGCGCTACGGCTTTCACTGCCGATTGGAAGACCTTCCCTTCGATCAAGCCCTCTCGCGCGTCACCGAAGCCTTCTGTTTTCAGCGCCTCGGTGACGCGCGAGAGGGCTTGATCGAAGGGAAGGTCTTCCAATCGGCAGTCGAAGCCGTAGCGCGAGGTCGAAAGGTCGCTTGCGATGACTTGGGGTGTGTTCATGATTACGGCACTCACGGCTTGACCGGTTCCGGCGGCATCTGGTCCATCATCATCTGCATCATGGACGCCATCATCGCC
>JANLUW010000482.1:0-2101 GCA_031363645.1 Rhizobacter sp.
GTCGGCTTCAGCGTGACGGGCAAGGGCGAAGACGGCAAGCCGCTCTACATCGACGGTGTGCGCGGCGTGGTAGAACGCAACACGATGCGCTACTACCTCGCCATCGAAGCCTACCTGGGTTCACTCTCGGCACCGCCGAGCCAGCCGCAGGAGTTGCGTCTGCGCGACTGGTTCGCGCTGACCGAGCGGCATGCGCAGCAATTGCACGAGATCGAGCGCGACGATTATCTGAAGATGAAGCGCAATGAGGTGCAGCGGCAAAAAGGGGCAACGGGATTGATCCGTTGACTCCGCTCTTGCCTGTTGAAATTGAAACCTCGCGGCTTCGTCTGCGACGCCCAGTCCTTTCAGACGCGACCGCTGTTTTCCGCTCGTATGCGCAGGACGTGCAAGGGTGCCGCTACATGATTTGGCTGCCTCACGCTGCGGAAGCCGTGACGCGGAGTTTTATCCTCGAGTGCGCGCGGGCTTGGGACGACGGAAGTCGCTTGCCCTATGTCATCACGCCGCGAGGTTCGGATGAGGCGATCGGCATGATCGAGGCCCGTCTGCAGGGAAGCACTGTCGACATCGGGTACGTTTTGGCCCGCGGGCTGTGGGGCCAAGGCTTCATGCCAGAGGCCATTCGAGCACTTGCGTCAGCGGCACTAAGCACGCCTGGCTTGTTCCGTGTGCACGCGACTTACGACAACGAGAATGTCGCGTCGCCGCGAGCTCTCGAAAAGGCCGGCTTCCTGCGCGAGGGCCGCCTCGATCGCTACACCGTTCATCCGAACATCTCATCCGAGCCGCGTGCCTGCCTTACGTACGCGAAGTGCCGCTGATCAACTCGT
The DNA here is from genome assembly GCA_031363645.1 of Rhizobacter sp. Classification (GTDB taxonomy): domain Bacteria; phylum Pseudomonadota; class Gammaproteobacteria; order Burkholderiales; family Burkholderiaceae_C; genus LMDS01. The sequence continues at coordinate 834 of JANLUW010000482.1, forward strand.
CGTGAGAACCCAAACGCCGCGACCCACCAATCAATGCACCGGCACGCCCGTCTTCGACTCCAACTCTTCGCGCGTCACGCCTTCCGCCAGCTCGACCAGCTTCAGCCCCGCGGGTGTCACGTCGAGCACCGCGAGGTCGGTGATGATGCGGTCGACCACGCCGACGCCCGTGAGCGGCAGCGTGCACTCGGCGATGATCTTCAGGTCGAACGTACCGTCCTTCTTCTTCGCGACGTGCTCCATCAACACCAGCACGCGCGCGACGCCGGCAACCAGGTCCATCGCGCCGCCCATGCCCTTGACCATCTTGCCGGGGATCATCCAGTTGGCGAGGTCGCCCTTCGCGCTGACCTGCATCGCGCCGAGTATCGACAGGTTGATCTTGCCGGCACGGATCATCGCGAAGCTGTCGTGCGAGCCGAAGATCGACGAGCCGGGCAGCGTGGTGACGGTCTGCTTGCCGGCGTTGATCAGGTCGGCGTCGACCTGGTCTTCGGTCGGAAACGGGCCGATGCCGAGCATGCCGTTCTCGCTCTGCAGCCAAACCTCGATCTCGGGCGAGACGAAGTTGGCAACCAGCGTCGGCAAGCCGATGCCGAGGTTGACGTAGAAGCCGTCTTGCAATTCCTTGGCGGCTCGCGCGGCCATCTGATCGTGTGTCCAAGCCATGATTCAGGCCCCTGCTTTCTCGGTGATGGTTCGCTTCTCGATGCGCTTCTCTGGATACGCATTCAAGACGATCCGATGCACGTAGATGCCCGGCAGATGCACGGCATCCGGATCGAACGACCCCGTCTCGACGATCTCTTCGACCTCGACGATCGTGACCTTGCCGGCCATCGCGCACGCCGGGTTGAAGTTGCGCGCGGTGCGGCGGAAGATCAGGTTGCCGCTCTTGTCGGCCTTCCACGCTTTCACGAGCGCGACTTCTGGCACCAGTGCCCGCTCCATCACGTAGACCTGCCCGTCGAACTCGCGTGTTTCCTTGCCAACGGCCACCAACGTGCCGACGCCGGTCTTCGTGAAGAACGCCGGGATGCCCGAGCCGCCGGCGCGCAGCTTCTCGGCCAGCGTGCCTTGCGGCGTGAACTCGAGTTCGAGTTCACCGGCGAGGTACTGGCGCTCGAACTCCTTGTTCTCGCCGACGTAGCTCGAAATCATCCGCTTGATCTGTCGTGTTTCGAGTAGCAGGCCGAGGCCGAAACCGTCGACGCCGGCGTTGTTCGAGATCACCGTCAAGCCCTTCACGCCCGAATCGCGCAACGCCG
>JANLUW010000496.1:0-4965 GCA_031363645.1 Rhizobacter sp.
TCGGAGTGATCGATGGAAAAAACCTGGTTGAAGCAGTACCCCGCCGGCGTGCCGGCGAACATCGATGTCGGGCAATACGGCTCGCTCGTGGCGCTGCTGGACGAAAGCTTCAAGAAGTACGCCGGCCGCATGGCCTACAAGTTCATGGGCAAGGCGATCACCTTCGCGCAGGTCGACGATGCCTCGCGCGCACTTGCCGCTTATTTGCAGGCGCAAGGGTTGGAGAAGGGCGACCGGGTCGCGCTGATGATGCCCAACGTGCCGCAGTACCCGGTCGCGGTGGCGGCGGTGCTGCGCGCCGGCTACGTGGTCGTCAACGTGAACCCGCTGTACACGCCGCGCGAACTCGAACACCAGCTCAAGGATTCGGGCGCCAAGCTGATCGTCATCGTCGAGAACTTCGCAACCACCTTGCAGCAGGTGCTGGCCGCGGTGCCGACCAAGAAGATCATCACCACCGCACTCGGCGACATGCTCGGCTTCCCCAAGTCGCTGATCGTCAACTACGTGGTGCGCAACGTGAAGAAGATGGTGCCGGCGTACGACCTGCCCGGCGCCGTGGCCTTCAACGACGCGATCTCGCAAGGGCGCAGCAAGCCGTTCAAGGCCGCGAGTGTCGGCCCGGACGACATCGCGGTGCTGCAGTACACCGGCGGCACGACCGGCGTCAGCAAGGGCGCGGTACTGCTGCACAGGAACCTCGTCGCCAACATTTTGCAAAGCGAGGCCTGGTATCAGCCGGCGCTCAAAAAAATCGCGGCCGGCCAGCAAGTCGTGACGATCTGCGCGCTGCCGATCTATCACATCTTCGGCTTCAACACGAACATGATGCTGGCGATGCGCATGGGCGGCGCCAACATTTTGATCGCCAACCCGCGCGACCTGCCGAGCATGTTCAAGGAACTCAAAGGCGAGACCTTCCACAGCTTTCCCGCGGTCAACACGCTGTTCCAGGCGATGGCGCACCACGCCGATTTCAACACCGTCGACTGGAGCGGGCTGGTGATCTCGGTCGGTGGCGGCATGGCGGTGCAAAGCGCCACGGCCAAGCTCTGGTTGGAAAAAACCGGCTGCCCGATCGTCGAGGGCTACGGCCTCTCGGAGACCAGCCCGTCGGCCACCTGCAACCCCGTCGACAGCACCGCGTACAGCGGCAACATCGGCCTGCCGATGCCCAACACCGAGCTGACCCTGCTCGACGACGAAGGCGCCGAAGTACCACTCGGCACGCCAGGCGAAATCTGCATCAAGGGCCCGCAGGTGATGGCCGGCTACTGGCAGCGGCCCGACGAAACCGAAAAGGTCATGACGGCCGACGGCTTCTTTCGCACCGGTGACATCGGTGTTGTCGACGAGCGCGGGTATTTCAGAATCGTCGACCGCAAGAAAGACATGATTTTGGTCAGCGGCTTCAACGTCTACCCGAACGAGGTCGAAGAGGTGGTCACGCAGATGCCGGGCATCCTCGAGTGCGCGGCGGTCGGAATCGCCGACGCGAAGGCCGGCGAGGCCGTCAAGCTCGTGATCGTGCGCAGCAATCCGGGCGTGACCGAGGCCGACGTGCGCGCCTACTGCGAGGCCAACCTGACGGGCTACAAGCGGCCGAAACTGGTGGAGTTCCGCACCGAGCTGCCGAAGACCAACGTCGGCAAAATCTTGCGGCGCGAGCTGCGTGACAAAGCCTGACGCGAGGCGCGACCGACGATCCCGATCCGGCGTGGCTTTTCTCACGCGCGTGTTGCATCGGTGCTGATACATTTCGCGCAGAGTAGCCCTCGCCCACGAAGGTCGGGCGCCATTCTTGGATGGGAATTCAACGGTGATCTGGGCCAAAACCGACGCGGGGCGAATCGAAATGCATGCGCGAGCGCTCGTGAAGGAGCGCGCACAGCGCAACCTGCTGCTCGTGATCGACGGCATCAAGACCGACGAGATGCTGCTCGCCAACATGGCGGGCATCACGGCTGCGGACTTCACCGCACTGCAATCACTCGGCTTGATTGCGCCGCTGGCGTCATCGGGCACGCGCACCGGCAGCGCCGTGTCGACGCGGGGTGCGGCGCCGATCAGTGTTGCCGCAACGGCCGAGGCTGCGCCGCTCGATTACGCGCAGTTCACCGCGGCGCTCACGCAAATGATCTCCAAGGAACTCGGCCTGCGCGGCTTCGTGCTGACGTTGGCGGTCGAGAAAGCCGGCACGATCGAAGAATTGCAGGCGGTCGCACAACGCACGCTTTTGCAGATCGCCGATCGCAAGGGTGAGGCCTCCGCCTCCGCCGCCGCCGCGAGGCGCGCCCTCTACGGCGCCTGAGCCAGCGCACATTCGCTCGGGGCAACCTACTGCCATGTCGCGTTCGCCGGTGGCCATCGTCAGCGCGATGCACCACGAATTGCGCGCGCTGTTGCCGCTGCTGCACGACCCGCTGCCCGTTCGCCTCGCAGGCCGCGATTTTCATCAAGGCACGATCCACGGCCAGCCGGTCGTGCTGGTGCTGTCAGGCATCGGCAAGGTCGCCGCGACCACCACCGCGGTGCTGCTGATGCACGAGTTCCATGTGCGCGAGCTCGTGTTCACCGGCGTGGCCGGTGGCTTGCGGCGCGGCGTGAAGGTGGGCGATGTGGTGGTCGCGCGGCACCTGCTGCAGCACGACATGGACGCCTCGCCGCTGTTCCCGCGCTTCGAGATTCCGCTCACCGGCCGCTCGCGCTTCGAGGCCGATGCGCACCTGTCCGATGCGCTCGCCGTCGCCGCGCAGCGCTGCCTCGACCGTGCCGGTGCGCTGATCGGCACCCAACACCTGTGCGATTTCGGCATCGATGCTGCGCTCGTTCACCAGGGCCTGATCATCAGCGGTGACTGCTTCGTGTCGAGCGAGGCGCAGAGCAGCGCGTTGCGTGCGCTGCTGCCCGATGCGCTCGCGGTCGAGATGGAGGGCGCAGCGGTGGCGCAGGCCTGCGCTGATTTCGAGCGGCCGTTCGCGGTGCTGCGGACGATCTCCGACCGTGCGGACGACACCGCGCATGTCGACTTCACGCGGTTCATCGACGAGGTCGCGAGTGTCTACACCCGCGTCATCGTCGAAGACTGGTTGCTGCACGGCACGCGCGAATGAGTTTTTTCAGGCCGCTTTGGCGCATGGCATGGCGAACCTCACGCACGCTGCTGCTCACACTCGCTGCGCTCTGGTTCTTCCTCGAAGAGTTCGGCTGGCATCCGCTCGCGGCCTGGCTCGGCCGCTTCACGCGCTGGCCGCCGTGGGCGCGCATGGAGGCGCGCATCGCGCGCTTGCCGCCGCGCGTGGCGCTGCTGCTGTTCCTGCTGCCGGCGGCAGCGCTGCTGCCGGTCAAATTGCTCGCGGTGCAATTGATGCAGGGCGGCCAACCGGTCGCCGGGCTGATCGTGATCGTCGTTGCCAAGTTGCTGGGCACGGCGGTTGGCGGCCGGCTCTTCATGCTGATGCGCCCGCAGTTGATGACGCTGCGCCGGTTCGCACGGGCGATGGCGTGGTGGCGGTTCACGCGGCGGCGTGTGCGCTTGCGCGTGCGTCGCATGCTCGAAGCATCGGCCGGCTGGCGTGCGATGCGCGCGGGCGTCGCGCGCTGGCGATTGCGCTGGCGCGGCCTGTTTCGCTGAACCGATTCGCGGCGTGTCGGCGCCCGAATCCCGCAACCCCTCAGGCACACTCGTTGTATGCCCTCTCGATTCTTCGTCGACCTTCCGCTGCAGCCCGGTGGTCCGTTCAACTTACCTGCCAACGCCGCGCGCCATGTGCAGGTGCTGCGGCTGCAGCCGGGCGCTGCGATCACGTTGTTCGACGGTGCGGGTGGCGAGTGGGCGGCACATGTGGTGCAGATGGGCCGCAGCGATGTGAGCGTGCAAGTCGACGCGCATGCCGATGTCGACCGCGAACTCGCGTTGCCGATCACGCTCGCGCTCGGCATGCCGGCCAACGAGCGCATGGACACCGTGATCGAGAAGGCGACCGAACTCGGCGCAGCGGCCATTCAGCCGCTGATGTGCGAGCGCTCGGTGTTGCGGTTGAGTGGTGAGCGCGCGCAAAAGAAGGTTGCGCATTGGCAGGCGATCGCGCTCGCCGCGAGCGAGCAGAGCGGGCGCACGCGCGTGATGCACGTGGCACCTGTGCGATCGCTGACCGAGTGGCTGCGTGCGTTGCCGGCGGGCGAAGAGACGCGCTGGTTGCTGAGCTTGGCCGATGCCACGCCGCTCGCGTCCCTCGCGTCCTCCGCACGGCCACGCGCGAGTGTTGTCTCGTTGAGCGGGCCCGAAGGCGGGCTGTCACCAGCCGAAGAATCGCTCGCACGCGCCGCCGGCTTCATTCCGGTCTCGCTCGGTGCGCGCGTGCTGCGTGCCGACACCGCGCCGCTCGCGCTGCTGGCGCACCTGTCGGTCGGGGTGTCGTCATGAACATCCGCTTGCTGCTGCTCACGCTGTGCCAGGGTTTGTTCCTGACCAACAACGTCACGTTCATCGCGATCAACGGCTTGGTCGGCCTCGCCCTCGCGCCGACCGCGTGGATGGCGACCTTGCCGATCACCGGCTACGTGGCCGGCGGCGCGCTGTGCGCCGGACTCGTCGCCAAACACCAGCGCGCCTGGGGCCGCAAGCGCGCGTTCCAGGCCGGCCTGTGCGTCGCGATGCTCGCCAGCGGCCTGTGCGCGTATGCGGCGAGTTCGCACAACTTCTGGCTGCTCGTCGCCTCGACGATGCTCGCCGGCTACTACAACGCCAACGCCGGGCTGTACCGCTTCGCCGCGACCGAGATCGTCGCGCCTGCCTTCAAGGAGCGCGCAATCTCGTGGGTGCTGGCCGGCGGCATCATCGGCGCGGTCGCCGGGCCGAACCTCGCGAGCGCGACGCGCGACGCCCTGCCCGTGCCGTTCGCGGGCGCATATGCGGCGCTGGTCGGCATCGCGCTGTTGGCCTTGCTCACGGTCTCGTTCATC
>JANLUW010000527.1:0-3372 GCA_031363645.1 Rhizobacter sp.
CAGCACGACGCGATCCTGAAAGCGATCGCCAAGGGCGACGGTGAACGCGCCGAGGCGCTGGTCAGATCGCACCTCACGCAGGCCTCGGGCTTCATGGTGGCGCGCTTGCGTCGCAAGAGCCTCGACCCCGCCGCATGACGACTTGCCGTCCTTCCTGGCGCTGAGGCAAAAAACATGCGCATGATCGGCATCGCTGGTTAGAGCTTGCTCTTGCTGGACATGTTCGCCGCCGAGCAAAGTCGCGCGATGCCCGCCGATGCGAACGCGAGACTGCGCGGGATAACTTTTTGGGTAGCCCATAGAGACCGAACTCGCGAGATCAAGCACTGGCGTGGCTTTGCGGGAGGTGTTCAAGTGACCCCGGCCCACCGGACAAGACAGTGCGGTCGATATCAACCAACGCCTCGGCGGCCTCGCGCTCCCGAGGCGTTGCTTCATCGACGATCTACACGGCCACGGGCGCCTTGATCGTCGGGTGGTGAGCGTAGTCGAGCACTTCGAAATCTTCGTATTCGTAGTCGAAGATCGAAGCTGGCTTGCGCTTGATCGACAGGCTTGGGTATGCATGCGGCGCGCGCGTGAGTTGCAGGGCAACCTGCTCGGTGTGGTTGCTGTAGATGTGGCAGTCACCGCCGGTCCAGATGAGATCGCCGACCTGTAAATCGCATTGCTGAGCCAGCATGTGCGTAAGCAGCGCGTAACTCGCGATGTTGAACGGCACGCCGAGGAAAACATCGGCGCTGCGCTGGTAGAGCTGGCAGCTCAGCTTCCCCCCGGCAACGTAGAACTGAAAGAACGCGTGGCACGGCATCAGCGCCATCTTGCTCAACTCGGCCACGTTCCAGGCGCTGACGATGATGCGGCGCGAATCGGGGTTGGTCTTGAGTTGCTCGACGACCTGTGCGATCTGGTCGATGTGGCCGCCACCGGGCGTCGGCCACGAGCGCCATTGCACGCCGTAGACCGGGCCGAGATCGCCGTCGGGCTGGGCCCACTCGTTCCAGATCGTCACGCCGCGTTCTTGCAGCCAGGTCGCGTTGCCGTCGCCGCGCAGAAACCAAAGCAGCTCGAGCGCGACGGATTTGAAGTGCACTTTTTTCGACGTAACGAGTGGAAATCCCTCGTTCAGATCGAAGCGCATCTGGTGGCCGAACACGCTGGTCGTACCGGTGCCGGTCCGGTCGGCCTTGTAGACGCCGTGGCTGCGCACATGGCGCATGAAATCTTCGTATTGCGAGCGGATCGGACGGGCGGAGGAGGGCATCGCGGCAGCATCTTTCAAGAAGGGCTGAGCCGATTATCCATTTGGCCACCCACCTCCCACCGCGGCGCGGCGTTGGCGTCAGGCCGGTGCCGGCTCGCGCAAGAAGATCTCGACCCGGCGGTTCTTCGCGCGGCCCGCGTCAGTGGTGTTCTCGGCGACCGGTTCGCGCTCGCCGCGACCCGCGGTCTCGATGCGCGAACCCGCCATGCCGCGCGACGTCAGATAGTCGCGAACGCTGTTCGCGCGTTCGACCGACAGCGGGTTGTTGACGGCGTTTGAGCCGGTGTTGTCGGTGTGGCCGACGATCATCAAGCGCGCGCTCGGGTCGTCACGCAGGCTGTTCGCGAACGGGTCGAGCACGGTGCGCAATTGCGGCTTGATCGCGGCGCTGCCGGTATCGAACGAGATGTCGTTCGGGATGTTGAGCTTGAGCTCGTTGTTGGCAGTGCGCGTGACCTCGACGTTGGTGCCGCGGGTCGCCTGCTCCATTGTCGCGCGGCGGTCTTCCATGCGCTTGGACCACAGGTTGCCGGCGACGGCACCGAGCGCGCCGCCGATGAGTGCGCCGGTGCCGGCCCGGCCGCCCGTCGCGCTGCCGATCACCGCGCCGACGCCGGCTCCCACGCCGCCGCCGACGGCGGTGCCTTTCTGGCGCTCGCTCATGTCGGCGCAGCCCGTGGCAAGAAAAGCGGCACTGACGATGGCGCAAGCGCCCGCGCGAAGATTGATGGACATGTTCATGATGTGCAGTGCTCCAGTTGATAGGGACGGGCGTTGTGCCCGCATTTTGACGTCGGATTCTGGCCAACACGCGTGACAAGCGGTGTCGGTGCGCGGCAGGCGCGGGTGTCGGTGCAAACCTACAGCGCGTGTTCGCTTGCCATTCCGCACGAGCGAGTGCAGGTTCATCGGTCGAACTGCAATGCCGCCAGCCGCGCGTAGAGGCCACCCGACGCGACCAGTTGTTCATGCGTGCCGGTCTCGACGATCTGGCCGGCCTCGACTACCACGATGCGATCGGCACGCTGCACGGTCGCGAGCCGGTGCGCGATCACCAGCGTCGTGCGGTCTTTCATCGCCGATTCGAGCGCGGCCTGCACCATGCGTTCGCTCTCGGCATCGAGCGCGCTGGTGGCTTCGTCGAGCAGCAGCAGCGGCGGGTTCTTCAGAATCGCGCGGGCGATCGAGAAGCGCTGGCGCTGTCCACCCGAAAGGCGCACGCCGCGCTCGCCCAGGAAGGTCTGGTAGCCCTCGGGCAGGTCGCCGATGAAGTCGTGCGCGAACGCGGCCTTCGCGGCCGCGATCACCTCGGCGTCGGTCGCAGTGGGCCGGCCGTAGCGGATGTTTTCCATCGCGTCGGCCGAGAAGATCACGCTGTCTTGCGGCACGATGCCGATGCGGCCGCGCAGGTCATGCAGGGTCACGTTGCGCACCGGCACGCCGTCGAGCATCACCTCGCCCGAGGCCACGTCGTAGAAGCGCAGCAGCAACTGAAACACGGTGCTTTTGCCAGCTCCGCTCGGGCCGACCAGCGCCACGGTCTCGCCCGGCGCCACGCTCAGGTCGAAGTGCGACAGCGTCGCGTGCTGCGGCCGCGACGGGTAGCGGAAGGTCACGTCGCGTAGCGCCACCGCCGAGCCGCCGCGCGCGGAGGCGAGCGCCACCGGTTGCTCCGGCGACGTGATCGGCGAGCTCAGGTTGAGCAGTTCCATCAGCCGCTCGGTCGCGCCGGCGGCGCGCAGCATGTCGCCGTACACCTCCGACAGCACCGCCACACTGCTCACCAAAATGATCACGTAGACAACGGTCTGGCCCAGGTGCCCTGCCGTGATGTCGCCGCGCGCGACTGCTTGCGTGCCCTGATACAGGCCCCAGAGCAACGCGCCGAAGGTCGCGGTGATGATGAATCCGACCAGGATTGCGCGCATGCGCGTGCGCTTCACGGCGGTGTCGAACGCGTTCTCGGTCGACGCATCGAACCGCGTCGCTTCGCGCGCCTCCTGCGTGTAACTCTGCACTACCGGAATGGCGTTGAGCACCTCGGCAGCGATCGCGCTCGAATCGGCCACACGGTCCTGGCTCGCGCGGCTGAGCTTGCGCACGCGCCG
>JANLUW010000552.1:0-7923 GCA_031363645.1 Rhizobacter sp.
GGCTGCTCGTGAAGATCTCGGGCGTCGGCCAGCGCACTGCGCTGTCGATCCTGTCGAGGCTGAGCGTCAATGAACTCGCGCAGGCCGTGAGCTTGCAGGAAGCCGGCCGGCTCGTGAAGGTGCCCGGCATCGGCAAGAAGACCGCCGAGCGCCTGCTGCTCGAACTCAAGGGCAAGCTCGGCGACGCGATCAGCACGCCGACCCACATCGCGAACAACGCGCAGGGTGACATCCTGCAGGCGCTGCTCGCACTCGGCTACAGCGACCGCGAGGCCGCTGCTGCGCTGAAGGCGCTGCCGGCCGATGTGGGCGTCAGCGACGGCATCAAGCTCGCTTTGCGGGCACTCGCGAAATGACGAACCCGCGGCGCCTGCAGCGCCACTCCCGAACAGGCGGCTGGTAAACCGCTCAAACCACCGTTTGCGCAAGTTCGCCAGTGGTGTAGCGCTGGGCCACCTGCACCAGCGTCTGCGCCTTGATCTTGCCGGCTTGGCCTTCGCAGCCAAACTCTACGTAGCGCTGGCGGCAAATCACTTTGGCCGCTTCGCGTGCCGGCTTCAGGTAGTCACGCGGGTCGAACTTGTCGGGGTTCTGCGCCATGTATTTGCGGATCGCCGCGGTCATCGCGAGCCGAACATCGGTGTCGATGTTGATCTTGCGCACGCCGTGCTTGATGGCCTCCTGAATCTCTTCGACCGGCACGCCATAGGTCTCTTTCATGTCGCCGCCGTACTCGCGGATCACCGCGAGCAAATCCTGCGGCACGCTGCTCGACCCGTGCATCACGAGGTGCGTGTTCGGGATGCGTTTGTGGATCTCCTTGATGCGGCCGATCGCGAGGATGTCACCGGTGGGCTTGCGGGTGAACTTGTAGGCGCCGTGGCTGGTGCCGATCGCGATCGCGAGCGCGTCGAGCTGCGTGCGCTTGACGAATTCCGCGGCTTCTTCCGGGTCGGTCAGCAACTGGGCCATCGTCATCGTGGCTTCGGTGCCATGGCCGTCTTCCTTGTCGCCCTTCATGGTCTCGAGCGAGCCGAGGCAGCCGAGCTCGCCTTCCACCGTGACGCCGAGTTTGTGCGCCATATCGACAACCTTGCGCGTGACCTCGACGTTGTAGTCGAAGCTCGCGATCGTCTTGCCGTCGGCCTGCAGCGAGCCGTCCATCATCACCGAGCTGAAGCCGAGGTCGATCGCGCCGCGGCACACCTCGGGGCTCTGGCCATGGTCTTGGTGCATGACCAGCGGGATGTGCGGCCAGCTCTCGACGGCCGCTTGAATCAAGTGCTTGATGAAGGGCTCGCCCGCGTACTTGCGCGCACCGGCACTCGCCTGCAGGATCACCGGCGCGCCGATCTCGTCGGCCGCGGTCATCACGGCCTGCACCTGCTCGAGGTTGTTGACGTTGAACGCGGGGATGCCGTAGCCATTCACGGCGGCGTGGTCGAGCAATTGGCGCATCGAAACGAGTGGCATGGTGGGCTCCTGAAATCGGGTTGGCGGGCGACGTGAAACCGCGTTGTAACTCGCCAAATTGTACCGATCGGGTTCGGGGCTCAGCCCACGCGCTCGGCCTGATAGCCCTCGGCGCGCATCGCGACGAGAATTTGCTCGATGTGCGCGACGCCACGCGTCTGCACCACCACCTCGATCTGCGCCCGCTCGACCGACAGCGACGTGAACGCGCGCTGGTGCTGCACTTCGTCGATGTTGGCGCCGAGTTGGCCGAGCAGCGTGGCGACGTTTGCGAGCGCGCCCGGTACATCGCGCACGTCGAAGCGCAGCCGCGCGAGCCGCCCCGACTTCACCATGCCGCGCTCGATGATTTCGGCCAGCACCAGCGGCTCGATGTTGCCGCCGCACAAGATCAGCCCGACCTTGCGGCCCTGGAAGCGCCCGCCATGCTTCATGAGCGCGGCCAGGCCGACGGCACCGGCGCCTTCGACCACGGTTTTCTCGATCTCGAGCAACATCAAAATTGCCTGCTCGATGTCGTCTTCGTTGACGAGCACCACGTCATCGACGCGCTGCTGGATCAGCGGCAACGTCAACACCCCGGGCGACTTGACGGCGATGCCATCGGCAATGGTTGCCTGCGCGCTCTCACGCGACTGCCCGTGCTTGGCGTTCCACGCCGCAGGAAAACGCTCGGTCTGCACGCCGATGACCTCGATGCCGGGCCGAGAAGCACGCGCAGCAGTCGCCACGCCCGAGATCAAGCCACCACCGCCGATCGCGACCAGCAGCGTGTCGATCGAAGGCTGCTGCGCGAGCATCTCGAGCCCGATCGTGCCTTGCCCGGCCATCACCGCGAGGTCGTCGTACGGGTGCACGAGCGTGAGGCCGCGCTCGAGCGCCAGTTGCAGGCCGAACGCGCGCGCGTCGTCGAAGGTATCGCCCTGCAACACCACGCTGGCACCGAAGCCGCGTGTGCGTTCGACCTTTACCGCCGGCGCAAAACGCGGCATCACGATCGTCGCCGGAATGCCCATGCGCTGCGCGTGATACGCGACGCCTTGCGCGTGGTTGCCGGCCGAGACGGCGAGCACGCCGGCAGCGCGCTCGTCGGGCGTCAACTGCGCCATCTTGTTCAATGCGCCGCGCTCCTTGAACGACGCGGTGAACTGCAGGTTCTCGAACTTCAGGAACACCTCGCAGCCGCACAGTGCCGACAAGGTTCGCGACGGCATGCAGGGCGTTTCGACGATCTCGCCGCGCAGGCGAACGGCGGCTGCTTGAATGTCGTCGAGGGTCAGCGTCGGAGGGCTCGGGCTCATCGCGCATTGTCGCGCGGGCAATCAGCAGCATCGCGCAAGGTCGCATCCGGGTAACGACACGTGCACCCACGGCGTCTGTAGCGCGAGCTGATTTTTCGCATGACGACCGAAGGACCACGATGAACGCCCGCCCCTCCCTCGCACTCGCTTCTTTGCTGCTCACCGCACCCGCGTTTTCGTTCGCGCAGGCCCAAGCCACGATCAAACCCGATGGGCTGTTCCGCTATGCCTTCGGCGCTGGCGCGAGCTACGCCTCGGGCACCGCCAGCACCGCCAGCACCGCCAGCACTGCCAGCGTCAACCTCAGCGGCGACGGCGTCAAGGCCACGACCGACAGCAAATGGCAGTCGGCTGCAAGGCCAACTAAGGCCGCACCGCGGGCACGACGTCCGCCGAAAACATTCAGCTCGGCACGCAACTCGACCAGAACATCACGCCCGACTGGTTCGGCTTCGGCAAGGCCGACTACCTGCGTGACAAGCCGGCCACCGTGGCGACGCGGGCCTCACTGTTCGGCGGCGTCGGGCGCCATGTGGTGAAGACCGACGCACTGACCTTCGACCTCTCGGTCGGTTTGGACTACACGGAGGACCGCCACTTCGACGCCGCCGATGTGAATGGCGGACTCCGTACCCGGTACGGCCGCGCAGAGGCGCTGCTGGCCGAAGAGTCGAAGCACAAATGGACGCCGACCACGAGCTTCCCCCAGAAGCTGTCGGTCTACCCCGCGTTGAAGAGTGACGGCGGCTGTCGGGGCGTGTTGGACTCGGGCCTCTCGGTCGCGATGGCCCGCTCGCTGAGCCTGACCGCCGGGCTGAACTATCGCTACAACAGCGACCCCGGTGCGGCGCTGAAAAAAGGTGACACCTTGTTCGTCACCGGCATCGCGGTCAAATTGGACTAGGCCAGATCAGGCCACCCGGCACACCTTCAACATATTGGTGCCGCCCGGGTGCCCCATCGGCTCGCCGCAGGTGATCGCGTAGGTGTCGCCAGGGTTCAGCACGCCGTTTTCGATCAGCAGCGCCTCGGCGCGCGCGAGAGCTTCGTCGCGGTCGGCGAAGCTCGGCATCAGCATCGGCGTGACGTTGCGGTAAAGCGCCATGCGGCGCTGGCTGCGCACCTGCGAGGTCAGCGCGTAGATCGGCACCTGGATGCGCTGGCGGCTCATCCACAGCGCTGTCGACCCCGATTCGGTCAGCGCCAGGATCGCCTTGCAACCCAGGTGGTACGCGGTGAACAACGCGCCCATCGCGATCGACTGATCGATGCGCGCGAACTTCTTGTTGGTGAACGTGGCATCGAGCGAAATCTCTTCGGCGTTCTCGGCCTCGACGCAGATGCTGGCCATCATCTCGATCGTCTCGACCGGGTATTTGCCGGCTGCGGTTTCGGCGCTGAGCATCACGGCATCGGTGCCGTCGAGCACCGCATTGGCCACGTCGCTCACCTCGGCGCGCGTGGGCACCGGGTTGTGGATCATCGACTCCATCATCTGTGTCGCGGTGATGACGACGCGGTCCATCTCGCGCGCCAGTTTGATCATGCGTTTTTGCAGCGCAGGCACTGCTGCGTTGCCGACCTCGACCGCGAGGTCACCGCGCGCGACCATGATGCCGTCGGAGGCTTTGAGGATCTGGTCGAGCACCGGGATCGCCTCGCTGCGCTCGATCTTCGCGATCATCTGCGGTTTGTGGCGCCACGGTTCGCCGGCCACGTTGGCGAGTTGGCGCGCCATCTCCATGTCGGTCGCGGTCTTCGGAAAGCTGACGGCCAAGTACTCACACTGAAAGCTCATCGCGGTCTTGATGTCTTCCATGTCTTTGGAGGTCAACGCCGGTGCGGTCAGGCCACCGCCGGCCTTGTTGATGCCCTTGTTGTTCGAGAGCTCACCGCCGACCACCACAGTGGTGTGCACCTCTTCGCCGCGCACCGCGTCGACCACGAGCTTGAGCAGGCCGTCGTTGAGCAGCAGGATGTCGCCGGCGCGCAGGTCGCGCGGCAGTTCTTTGTAGTCGAGGCCAACGCGCTCGTTCGTGCCGAGCGCGGTGCTCGAACCGTCGAGGATGAACGGCTGCCCGACTTCGAGCATCGTCTTGTCTCCCTCGAACTTGCCGACGCGGATCTTCGGCCCCTGCAGGTCGGCCATGATCGCGACCTCTTTGCCGCAGCGCTTGGCGATCTCTCGCACCAACGTCGCGCGGTCGATGTGGTCTTGCGCCTTGCCGTGCGAAAAGTTCATGCGCACCACGTCGACACCGGCGCGAATCATGCGCTCCAGCACCTCGGGTGAACTGGATGCGGGGCCGAGGGTGGCGACGATTTTGGTGGCGCGGGGCATGCTGTCTCCGGTGCGTTATTTTGAACGGGGCATTATCGAGTGCAAGGCGCCGCTGCGCCGGCCTTGCGCGTCGATTGATACCTCCATGTAACCGTCAAGCCGCCGCGCGCTTTTGCAAGATCTCGAACGCCGGCAAGGTCTTGCCCTCCAGCACTTCGAGGAACGCGCCGCCACCGGTCGAGATGTAGCCGATGTCAGCCTCGATGCCGTACTTCGCGATCGCCGCGAGCGTGTCGCCGCCGCCAGCAATGCTGAATGCCGGTGACGCCGCGATCGCGCGCGCGATGGTCTCGGTGCCGTGCGCGAACGCATCGAACTCGAACACGCCGACGGGCCCATTCCAAACGATCGTGCCGGCCTTCATCAGCTGATCGGCCAGCAACTTTGCGGTCTGCGGGCCGATGTCGAGAATCAGGTCGTCGGGCGCGACATCGGCGGCGGCCTTCACGGTCGGGACGGCATCGGCCTTGAAGTCTTTGGCAGTCACCACGTCGGTCGGGATCGGCACGGCCGCACCGCGCGCCTTCATCGCGACGATCACCGCTTTCGCGTCTTCGATCAGGGTCGGCTCGGCCAGGCTCTTGCCGATCGGCAGCCCGGCTGCGAGCATGAAGGTATTGGCGATGCCGCCGCCGACGATCAGCTGATCGACCTTAGACGCGAGTGCCTGCAGGATGCTCAGCTTGGTCGAGACCTTGCTGCCCGCGACGATCGCGACCAGCGGCCGCTTCGGGTTGGCGAGCGCCTTCGTGATCGCGTCGATCTCGGCGGCGAGCAGCGGGCCGGCGCACGCAACTTTTGCGAACTGTGCGATGCCGTAGGTCGAGGCCTCGGCGCGGTGCGCGGTGCCGAACGCGTCGTGCACGAAGATGTCGCAGAGCGCGGCCATCTTCTTCGCGAGCGCTTCGTCGTTCTTTTTCTCGCCGGTGTTGACGCGGCAGTTTTCGAGCAACACCAGTTCGCCCGGTTTGATCGCCCTGCCCTCCAGACTCACGCCATCGACCCAGTTCGCGACGACCGGGATTTCGCGACCCATCAACTCGCCCATGCGTTTGGCGACGACGGCGAGCGAGTCTTCCGGCTTGAACGCGCCTTCGGTCGGTCGGCCGAGGTGCGAGGTCACCATCACCGCCGCACCCGCCTTCAGCGCGAGTTCGATGCACGGGATCGATGCGCGAATGCGCGTGTCTTCGGTGATCTGGCCCGCGTCGTTCAGCGGCACGTTAAGGTCGGCGCGGATGAACACGCGCTGGCCTGCCACTTTGCCTTGCGCTGCGAGGTCTTCGAATCGGAGGATGTTCATGGTCGGTGTGCTCAGGGGGTCGATAGGGGTTGTCGGTGCAGATCACCAGCCGGGGCCGGTGCGCAGTGCCACCCTCACCAGCGTGCCGGTGACGATGCTGCCGAGGATGCCACGGCGCCGGATCGGGCGTCTCCTCGAAACCTCTGTGCTCGTCCGCACGATTGTCCGCTGAGTGAATCGTGTCAGTGCTTGCCGATGTTGCCGTGGCCGGCGATCGAGGATTTGACGGTCGCGTCCCCGGTGTACTTCACGTTGCCCACGCCCGCGATCGACACGGTCAATGTTTTGCGCGCAGTCACGTCCGCATCACCGCTGCCGGCAACGCTGAGGGTCACGTCATCGGCTTCGAGCGCGCGCGCGTCGACGTTGCCGCGGCCCGAGATCGCCACGCGCAACCGGCCGGTGCGGCCGCCGAACGCAATGCCGCCACCGCCCGAAACGTTCGGCGAAATTTCGTTGGCTGCGATTTGCATCAGCTTGACCGTGCCCGAGCCGCTGATCGCAAGCGCAAGGCCCGGCGCTTTCAGCGCGTCGCCCGTCACGTCACCCGAACCGCTGATCGAGAGCGCGCGCAAGGTGATCAGGTCGATGGTCGCGACGATGGGCGCACGGGTCGAGAAGCTGCTGCCCTTTTTTGTCGTGATCTCCAGCGTCGGCACACCGCCGCGGTCGACGACCTGCGTTTCGATCAGCACCAACACGTTGTCGTCGCCGCGAAGTTCGATGCCTTCACGCGTGCCCTGGCGCAGCACCAGCTTCATCGAGGTGCGCAACGCGATCGCCTGGAAGGCCGGTGACCGCGCGGCTTTCGTTCGCGAGCTTGCCCGAGCCGGTGACGCGGTGGCCGCCGCCGAACCACGAAAAGCCGACCGTGTCGTCATCGGCGTGCGCCGGGGTCGACATGAAAATAGCCGCACTCGCGGCGACCGCGGCGACCAGCAGTGCAGCGATGCGCCGCAGGCGTGTGGAATGGGTGGGTTTCAGGGTGCCTGCCGATTGAAACGGAAGACGCCGATCGTGCCTGCGCGCGCCGGTACCGGCACGCGCCTCGCGAAGAAGCAGCCTCGCGCGACGAAGCGCCGGCTACGAGTCTTTCGGCTTGCCGCCCTTGGCGGCCTTGGCGCCATCGCCTTTGATCGCGGGCTTGTCGGTCGGCGTGCCGGGCTTGGCCGCTTCGTCGACATCGGCCGCTTCGCCCTTGCCGCGCGCGACCTGGGTGACGACTTGCGGTGTGACGGCCTCGATCTTGTTCTCGCGCATGTAATCGTTCATCTCGCGCCAGCCGCTGAACACAGCCGCTTTGTCGGCCTTTTTGTTCAGCGCGAAGCAGTCTTCGATCGCGCGCGCTGCATTTCGGCAGGCGCCGCCGATGGCCTTGCCCTCGGCCTCGCGCGCGGCCGCCACTTTCTCGGGCGACTCGATGCCGAGCACGCCGCCCAGCATGTCGCAACCCGCCAGCAGGCTGGCGCTAGCGAACACGAGGGCGATGACGGCGCGGCGGGGCA
>JANLUW010000572.1:0-10032 GCA_031363645.1 Rhizobacter sp.
GCGGAGGCGCTCGGGCTCGACTAGGAGACCCCAATGGCCGCATTGAGTGAGGCCCTCGACACCGCGTGTCGCGACTTCGGTTCGGCCGTCGCTTTGCTCGGCGAATCGATTCAGCTTTCCTACGCCGACTTGGGCAAGCGCGCGCGCGCCGTGGCGGCGCTGCTCCTTGATGCCGGTCTTGCTGCGAATGAGCCGGTCCATGTGCACGTCTCGAATCAACCGCACGACGTCGTAGCCCTGTTCGGCGTTTGGCTCGCTGGCGGGGTGGCAGTACCGATCCATCGGACAACGCCTGCCGAGGTCGCAGAAATGTTCCATCAGCGTACGCGAGCCCGCTTCCTCATCGATCTCCAGTCGGCGCGCATCGATGGCGCAGCGCTCTCATCGATCGCGGCCGACCGACCCCCGCAGCGCCCCTTGCTCGGCGGCGCCGCCTGCATCGTCTTTACCTCGGGGTCTACCGGCGCGCCCAAGGGCGTGGTCATCGCGCACGACACCTTTGCCGCCAAGATCGAGCAGATTGACACGCTGCTCGGCTTCGGCGCCGGCGAGCGCACGCTCCTGGTGCTGAACATCACCTTCAGCTTCGGCCTGTGGGTGAGTCTGCTCACTCTGCTGCGTGGCGGCACGCTGGTCATGCAGCCGAAATTCGAGCCCGACGCGTTCCTCCGCGCGCTCGCCGAGGAGCGCATCAGCCGCGTCGGCATGGTGCCGACGATGATGCGCGTGCTCTTCGCCGATGCGCGCCACGATGCCGCGATCGATCGTGTGACGCAGCAAGCCGATCTGCGTCAGATCCTTATCGGCGGCGAATCGCTCGGCCAGTCGCTCGCGCAGACCATTCGCAGGCGCTTCGCGCGCACCGATCTCGTCGACATCTACGGCCTGACCGAAACGGCGACTTGCGACTTCTTCGGCTTCCCCGCCGACTACGCACGCTATCCGGGCAGCATTGGCCGGCCGTCGCCGAACGTGCGCTACCGGATCGCCGATGCGCAGGGCAACGCAGTGACGGTCAGCGCGATCGGCGAGTTGCAGATCCGCAGCCCGTACCTGATGCGGGGATACCTCGACGCGCCCGAGCTGACAGCGGCGGCCTATCAGGACGGCTGGTTCAGAACCGGCGACTTGGCACGCGAGGTGGACGGCCAAGTCGTCGAACTCATGGGCCGGCTGAAAGAAGTGATCAGCCGCGGCGGCAACAAAGTCACGCCGGCGGAAATCGAGCAGTCGATCTGCTCGCATTCCGACGTTGCCGCTGCCATGGCGGTGGGCATCGACGACGCGCTGCTTGGCGAGCGGATTCACCTGCTCATCGTTCCTCGCGCCGGTGCGCTTCTCGACATCGAGACGTTGCGCCGGCATCTTGAAACGCGGCTCGAGCGCTACAAGCACCCCGACGCTTTCTATCTCGCCGAGGCCCTGCCCCTCGGCCGCACCGGCAAGGCCGATCGTGCGCAGTTCAAGGCGCTGATCGGATCGGCCGAGCTAGTCCCTGTGCAGCGCTGATCACGGCGCATCAACCCACGCGAGCTGCCATGACGAACTTCGAATCGATCGCCTTCGGTGTCGCTGACCACGTTGCCCACTTGACGCTCAGCCGCCCCGAGCGGCTCAACGCCTTGAACAAGGCCGCGCTGTTGGAAATCAACCGCGCAATGGACGAGGCCGAAGCCGATGCCGACGTTCGCGCCATTGTCGTCAGCGGCGCCGGCCGCGCCTTTTCGTCGGGCTTCGACCTCAAGGCGCAGATGGAGCAGCGCCCCGAAGGCGCCCAAGTATGGCGGGAGATTCTGGATCTCGACTTTGACACGACCATGCGCTTCTGGAACAGCCCGAAGCCGACCATCGCCGCGGTCCATGGCGCTTGTCTCGCCGGCGCGTTCGAGCTCGCCATGGCGTGCGACATCACCATCGCCTCGGAAGATGCGATCTTCGGCGAACCCGAGCTGAAGTTCGGCGCCGGGATCGTGACGCTGCTGCTGCCCTGGATGACAAGCCCGAAGCAGGCCAAGCGCATCATTCTTTCGGCCGACGACCGCATCCCGGCGCGCGAAGCGCTCGCCATGGGGCTTGTCAGCCGTGTTGTCGCACTGGGCACGCATGTGGAGGAGGCCCTACGGACCGCGCGCGGCATTGCGCTGATGGATCCCAACCTGGTGGCCGAGACCAAGAAGGCGCTGAACCGCACCTACGAGATCCAGGGCATGCCCACGGCTCTGCGCATGGCGCTCGACATCGACCACACGATCGAGTCGCATGGCTCGCCGGACAAGCGCGCCTTCATGGACGTCGCCCGCGAACGCGGCATGCGCGAGGCGATCGCCTGGCGCGACGCGCGCTTCGCGAAGGCGCAGGCGTGACGCCGTGACACGTCGCCCGGTCGCCTGGATCGTCTTCGCGCAACTGTGCGGAACGTCGCTGTGGTTCAGTGCAAACAGCGCGGCCGACGACCTGCGACCGCTTTGGGACCTGTCGATCGGCGACCTCGGCTGGCTCACGAACGCTGTCCAGGCC
The DNA here is from genome assembly GCA_031363645.1 of Rhizobacter sp. Classification (GTDB taxonomy): domain Bacteria; phylum Pseudomonadota; class Gammaproteobacteria; order Burkholderiales; family Burkholderiaceae_C; genus LMDS01. Next base: position 2,518 of record JANLUW010000572.1, read on the forward strand.
GGCTTCATCGTCGGCACACTCGCCTTCGCACTGACCGGCATCGCCGACCGGTTTCCAGCGAGCCGCATCTTCGCGCTCTGCAGCGTACTCGGCGCGTTCTTCAACGCCGGCTTCGCCTGGCGGAGTGAGGGCTTGGCCAGTGCCATGGCATTCCGCTTTGCCGTGGGCATCGCGCTGGCCGGCATCTACCCGCTCGGCATGAAGCTGATCGTCAGCTGGGATCCCGGCCGTGCCGGGCAGAGCCTCGGCCTGCTGGTCGGCATGTTGACGCTCGGCACCGCCCTGCCGCACGGCATCCGCATGCTCGGTGGCTCGTTGCCATGGCAGGCCGTGATCCTCACGTCGTCGGCGCTTGCGCTGGTCGGCGCCGTCGTGATCGGGCGGCTCGGCGATGGCCCCTACCTCAAGCTGACAGTGCGCAGGGCGATGGTCTTGGGCCCTTCGGTGTGGAGCGCGTTCCGCATCCCCGACTTCCGCGCCTCCGCCTTCGGCTACTTCGGCCACATGTGGGAGCTCTACGCGTTCTGGACGCTGGTGCCGCTGCTGCTCCTGCCGGTACTTGGCCGTAACGGCTCTGCCGAATCGAGCGTCGTCTCGGGGTGGGCCTTTGCCACGATCGCGATGGGCACGCTGGGCTGCATCGCAGGCGGCGTGATCAGCAGGAAAGTGGGCAGCGGCAAGGTCGCGTGGTGGGCGCTGATGACGTCGGGCTTTATCTGCCTCGTTTATCCGCTGATCTCCGCGCTCCCCAGCGGCGGCGTCCTCGCGCTCTTGCTGGTCTGGGGCTTCGCCGTCGTCGCCGACTCGCCGCAGTTTTCGGCGCTGTCGGTAAAGGCCTGTCCGCCCGAGCTGGTGGGCAGCGCGCTGACCATCCAGAACAGCCTTGGATTCCTGTTGACAACCTTTTCGATCCTCATCGCCACCTCGGTCTATCCAACGATCGGCAGCAAGGTCGCCTGGATCCTCCTGCCCGGTCCGGTTATTGGCCTGTGGTGCATGCGCCGGCTGGTCCGTCGTCCGGACGCCTCGACGACCGCAGGGCGGGCCGAATGACCCGCCACGCCCATGACTACGGAGAGAGCGCCCGGACCAATCAGCGTCGTCCCGAGCCGATGACCGACGCCACGGAAAAGATCAAGCCGCAACGCCGCGGCGACGCCAAACGCAAGCTGCTGATCGACATCGGCACAGCGATCTTTACGCAGAAGGGCTTTTCGAGCACTGGGCTGGACGAGATCGTACAGGCCGCCGAGGTGCCGAAGGGCTCGTTCTACTACTACTTCGCGAGCAAGGAAGAGTTCGCGCACGAGGTGATTCGCAACTACGCCGCTTACTTCGCGCGCAAGCTCGACCGCACCCTTGACGACACCAGCCTCTCGCCGCTGTGCCGCCTGCAAAGCTTCGCCAGGGACGCGACCCACGGCGTGCAGCGCTTCGAATTTAAGCGCGGCTGTTTGGTCGGAAATTTAGGCCAGGAGATGGCGAGCCTGGAAAACGAATTTCGCGTGCTGCTGCTGCAAGTGCTCGACACGTGGCGGGAGCGCTTTCGGCGTTGCATCAACGAAGCCAAAGCCGCAGGAGAGATCGCGACCCCGCTCGACTCTGCCGCGCTGGCGCAGTTTTTCTGGAGCGCATGGGAAGGCGCGGTGCTCTGCGCCAAGCTCGAACAGTCGACTCGCGCGCTCGACAACGTGAGCACGCTGTTCTTCGAGCACATGCTGCAACCCGTGAAGAAGCCTTGGGCGAAACGAGCCGGTGACCCCGATTTGGCCTCGGCCGGACCCCGCTGATCGACACCCTCACCCACCCAAAGGAGAGACATGTTCCGCGCCATCTATCTGGAGCAAAACTCTGACAAGAGCACCATCGCGTCGTTGAAGGATCTCGACGACAGTGCGCTGCCAACCTTCGATGCCCGGGGCGTCTCCGTCGACGTCGCGTACTCGACACTCAACTACAAGGACGGCTTGGCCATCACCGGCAAGTCGCCGGTCGTTCGCAAGTGGCCGATGGTTCCCGGCATCGACTTTGCCGGCACCGTGACTCAGAGCGACGACCCGCAGTGGGAAGCCGGCGACCAAGTCATCCTCAACGGCAGGAGCGTCGGTGAAGCGTACTGGGGAGGGTTGGCCCGGAAAGCCCGCGTCAACGGCGACTGGCTGGTGCGCCTGCCCGAGTCGCTCGACCTCTTCGAGGCCATGGCCATCGGGACCGCGGGGTACACCGCCATGCTGTGCGTGCTGGCGCTCGAACGGCGCGGGGTCAAGCCCGACGCTGGCGAAATTCTCGTCACCGGCGCCAGCGGCGGGATCGGCTCGGTCGCCGTCTCGTTGCTTTCACGGCTCGGCTATCGCGTCGTCGCATCGACCGGCAAGGCGAGCGAAGGAGCTTACCTGCAGTCGCTGGGTGCCGCCGAGATCATCGATCGCAACACGCTCTCCGCCGCCGGCAAGCCCCTGGCGAAGGAACGCTGGGCCGGCGTGGTCGACTCGGTCGGTTCGCACACGCTCGCCAATGCCTGCGCGTCGACGCGCTACGGCGGCACGGTGGCCGCGTGCGGCTTGGCGCAGGGCATGGACTTTCCCGTCACGGTCGCGCCATTTATCCTGCGCGGCATCGCCTTGATCGGAATCGACAGCGTCATGGCGCCGCAGCCGGTGCGCAGCGAAGCCTGGGCGCGGCTCGCGAAAGATCTCGACCGCCAGGCAATCACGCTGATCGCCCGACGCATCGGTCTCGCCGAAGGGCTGGCTCTAGCACCGAGCATCCTGTCGGGCGCGGTTCGCGGCCGCTTGGTGGTCGACCCCAACCAATGACGCAGCAGCACCCGGCAACGCACGAATCGGGTCGCGCGCAGCAGCGCAGACAGGCGGTTCCCGCGCGCCAGCAACCGGGCGCGCCACGACGCGTGCTACCGGCCCTTGCCAGACCCGCGACCCATCACGCAATGAAAGCAGGAAACATGAAACAGTTTCAGAGAACGCTCATAGCGAGCGCATGCGCAATGACCGCTGCACTCGTCGCGCCTCCGGCACTGGCGCAGTATTCGGGCGACGTGATCCGCATCGGATTCATCACCGACATCTCGGGGCTGTATTCCGACATCGACGGTCCGGGCGGCGTCGAAGCGATCAAGATGGCGATCGCCGACTTCGGCGGATCGGTGAACGGCAAGAAGATCGAGCTGCTCGTGGCCGACCACCAAAACAAGGCCGACGTGGCCTCCGCCAAGGCCCGCGAGTGGATCGATCAGCAGGGCGTCGATCTTTTGATCGGCGGCACCAACTCCGGCGCGATCCTGGCAATGAACAAGGTCGCGGCTGAAAAGAAAAAGCCGATCATCGTCGTCTCCGCAGGGACCGCGCGCTTCACCAACGAGGAGTGCACGCCGTACACGGTGCACTACTCGTACGACACGATTGCCTTGGCAAAGGTCGCAGGCTCGGCGATCGTCAAGCAGGGCGGCAACAGTTGGTATTTTTTGACCGCTGACTATACCTTCGGCGCCTCGCTCGAGAAGGACGCCGGCGATGTCATCAAGGCGAATGGCGGCAAGGTGCTCGGCAGCGTCAAGCACCCGCTCAATGCGTCCGACTTCGCCTCGTTCCTGCTGCAGGCCCAGGCGTCGAAGGCGAAGATTCTCGGCCTCGCCAACTCGGGTGGCGACACCGTCAACGCCATCAAAGCGGCCAACGAGTTCGGCATCAACAAGACCATGAAGCTCGCTGGTCTCCTGCTGTTCATCACCGACGTGCACGCGCTGGGGCTCAACGTCACGCAGGGGATGTACCTGGCCGACGCCTGGTATTGGGACCGCACGCCCGAGACCCGCGCGTGGGCACAGCGCTAGTTCGACCCGATGAAGAAGCGACCGTCCTCGACCCAAGCCGCCGACTACTCGGCGACCCTGACCTACCTGAACGCGATAAAGGCCGCCGGAACCGACGACGGCGACAAGATCATGGCGACGATGAAGTCGACGAAGATCAACGACATCTTTGCCACGAACGGCCAGATCCGTCCCGACGGCCGCATGGTCCACGACATGTTCCTGATGCAGGTCAAGACTCCCGCTGAATCGAAATATCCATGGGACTACTACAAGCTCGTCGCGACTGTGTCCGGCGACCAGGCGTTCGCCACAAAGGCCGGGTCGAAGTGCGCCTTGTGGCGGTAGAGCTCTACGTTTCTGTTTAGCCAAGCTCGGGCCAGCCGAAGTTGGCCCCTGCCAATCCTTGGCGCAGGCCTTCGAAGTTTTCTTCCCGATGCTGCGCGTCACCGACGAGGGAAACGACGACCTGCTCTTCTTCGCCGATGACGATGGAGCACCGAGCCTCAAAACGTGAGTTACCCAGACACCGGAGTGTCGATGGGCATCGGTTAAGTACGCCCGACGCCGACGATTTGATCGCAGATGTAGCGCCACGAGGCGGCACAGCGGTCGATCAAGGGGAACTTCTCTGCAGTACGAGCCACATGCTGCAAGCCCACGCGAACATTGGCCACCAGCGTTTTGATATTCTGCACCTTAGCGTGCAGCGGCGTCAGGTACAGCGGCGTCTGCCCCGCGTGGCTGACTCCCTTGCCCACCGCCTCAAGCAGCAGCGGCCGGCTGGCGATGGTCTCCGTGCGCGTGCCGGAATGGGCGGCACGGCAGTAACAGTTCCACCAGTTGTAGACCAACCTCCTCCCGCGGGCGTCCCGGGCCGCGTTTGAGCTCCGGCGGAGTGCCGTTTCGCAAGGCTGTTCAGTTTGGCGGGGCCAGCTCTAAACCTTGAACAAGCAGAAGCCCACCGCTGTGTACTTCGACAGCGGTCACCGCGCTTTCATAGCGGCCAGCTTGTTGCGGTTGCATGGATTTGAGGTTTCGAACGTTCCTGGAAGCTTGCGAGCGTGAAAATCAAGTGGCCTTCCGATAGAGGTCCCCGATGTGGCAGGCACCGGCAGCTAGCCGACACCACGACAGGTGGTGACGGTCCATAAACTTTTAGCTCGAGCGCTGGCGCCGGTGCAAGATCTAAAAATTTGTAGAGGAATCAATATGAAGACAAATTCGAAACTTCTCGCCGTCTCCGGCGCATTTCTTGTCGCTGGATTCATCGGTGGATGCGCGACAGGCCCTTCAACCCCTGGCTCCATGGGCTCCATGGGCGGCATGAGCGGCATGGACGCGGGGCAGATGGACATGCAAGCAATGTGCGAGAAACATAAAAGCATGATGGCCGGCAAGTCAGCTGCCGAACAGCAAGCCATGATGATTGATCACATGAAATCGATGTCACCAGAAATGCAGACACGCATGAAAACAATGCACGAAAAGTGCAATGCTTCTTAAACCTGAGTGAGCCGTTCACTGGCCATGCAGCGGGCGAGATGTTTGCGCACCGGTCTCGGGAGGTGAACGCTCGTCGCTAGCCTACCCAACTATGGCGAACCTGTTTTCGCTGTTATCACCGACATCACTCGGGACCCCGATGAACAAACTGAATGAAGATCGTCGCGACTTTCTCAAACTGGCTGCTGTCCTCCCGGCGACTGCAGCGGGGTCGTGGGCGCTGGCGCAGGCACCGGCTGCGGCACCCGCGGCGGTCGCCACGGCCGACATCGCACCGCAGGACCGCGTTTTCATCACCAACGAGGACTCCAACACGATCAGCGTGATCAATCCTGCGACCAACACTGTCGACACGACGATCAACCTGACCAGCTTCGACGAAGACGCCCGGCCGCCGTTCCGCTACGTCACCGGAGGTGTCATGCCCCCGCACGCGGCCATGATCCACAAGCCGCTGTATCACGGCTGCATCGACGCGCACGGCGCGGTTCCGAACCCGGACGGCACTATGCTCGCAACGTCGGGCCGCGGCAGCAGCAACATCTATCTGATCGACGCAGTGAATCGCAAAGTGCTCGGCAACGTTGCCAACCCGCAAGCGGGGCCGACGACTAATCCCGAGCGCCTGTCCAGCGGCATCTTGCTAGGGCGCGAACCGCACGAACCCACCTTCACCCGCAATGGGCGGGAGCTGTGGGTCACGCTGCGCGGCGAGGATCGCATCGCCATTCTCGACGTCGATCTGGCACGCAAGCAGGTCACGGGCGAACCGGCAGGGGCAGTGCGCGCGTATGTTCCGACGCTCAACGGGCCGGCCCAGGTCTGGTTTTCCAAAGATGGCTCGCTGGCTTTCGTGATCAGCCAGAAGGTGGCCCAGCTGGAAATCTTCAAAGTCAACGCCGATGCCCGCGGCTATTCACGGCCGGAGCGCCTGCGGATCGTAGACATCAGCGCACAGGACAAGCCGGCATTTACGCCGTTCCAGAAGCTCTCGCCCGACGGCAGCCAGATGTGGCTTTCGCACAAGCTGGCCGATGCGGTGTCCATCGTGTCGGTGCGCGATCCGGGCCAGGTGATGGCAACGATTTCCCTGGGCGAATTGGCGCGCCCCAATCACCTGGAATTTGTGGAAAACGCGCGCGGTCAGGTCGCGTACATGAGTCTCGCGCGGGTCGACGATGGTGGCCCTAATGGAGCCGCGTCCAGCCGGCTCGCCATCATCGACCGGTCGGTCCCTGCGGCGCAGCAGAAGGTGGTCGGCATGGTCTACACCGGCGGTCGCGAGGCGCACGGCCTCTGGACCAATCCGGCCAACAATCTGCTCTACGTAGCGCATGAGCAGGACGAGTTGCCCGGCACACCTAACGCGGGGCAGACCGTGTGCTCGGCCTTCGACGTGTCCAACCCGCTGCAGCCCAAGCTCATCACTCAGATTCCGCTGGGCGCGTTGAAGCTGCCCTCGGGTGAACTGCGCAACAAGAAAAGCATCAACTTGGTTTATGTGCGGCCCGGCACCGAGGGGCAGACGGCATGACGGACCACAGCGCGCACCGTGCGCCCGGCGTAGCGCCGGCTGGCGCCGGCAAGCGCAACCAGTTCGAAACTGACATGGACAAAGGCATGGCCCGCATGATGCAAGACATGCACGAACCCGGCTTCACGGGCAATCCGGACCACGACTTCCTGGCCATGATGATTCCGCACCATGAGGGCGCGGTCGACATGGCCCGACTGTTGTTGATCCATGGCAGAGACCCGTTGGTGCGGCAGTTGGCCGAGGAAATCATTGCCAGCCAAACGATTGAGATTGCCGGAATGCGCGGGAGGATGGCCGTGCTGCGCCAAGGCCCGAATCCGCAACCCGGGGGCTACCCTGCCCTAGGCTCGGTCAGAGGTCGCTGAGCCTGTGCAGAACAATGGATTTGTCTTGACCAAACGCGGCCCTGTCCTCGTGTCGAAGAAAGAATAATCTGCGACTTCGAACGAATGACTTGCGACTCACGTTGAGTGACGCTAATCCAAGAGTGGTGCGGCTTCCTGAACCGCCCCAGATTGTGAGGATCAATTTTTGGCCGGCGCCAACAGGTCCGGGACATTTGCCATGGCGACCAGGTGGCTACGCGCGCCGTGGTCATGCAGCACAAGACCCAGCGTCCAGTGCAGTTCGAGATCACCCCGGC
>JANLUW010000595.1:0-6448 GCA_031363645.1 Rhizobacter sp.
CGCGCGTGCTTCATGTGCGGCACGGTCGCGAACGATGCGCCGCGCAGCACCGGGCGGCCGTCGAACCAGGGCTGCGAGTAGTCGCGGTACGGGTGGGCCGTGAAGCCGGCGTAGGGCGCGAACGGGCTGGCCGTCCACTCCCAGACCTCGCCCCAATCGAAGGCTTCGCGCTGTGTCTCGGCGAGACGTGCGGCCGTCTCCCATTCGAATTCGGTCGGCAGGCGGCGGCCGGCCCAGCGGCACCAGGCTTCGGCTTCGTGGGCGCTGACGTGCATGACCGGAACATCGAGGTCGAGTGCATGCCAGCGGCCGAATCGCTGCTGCCGCCAGCCGCTCGCGGTGTGCCGCAGGTGTTGCGGATGGCAGCGAACCGGGTCGCGTGAGTCATTGATCCAGGCCCACCCGTCAGCGGACCAGAGCGTTTCGGTCTCGTAGCCGCCAGCCTCGACAAAGGGCAGGAACCGCTGCCACGTGAGCGGCGCGCGGTCGATCGTGAACGCTTCGACGAAACGCTCGCTCGCCTGCAATTCGTTGTCGAACGCGAAGCCCGATGTGCCCGAGCCGATTTGGCTCAGACCGGCCGGCACGTGCCACTCGCCGTGCGCTGCCGACGCACTCGGCCCGTCGCCCGGCATCGCCGCGCCGAGGTCGATGCCGAGCCGCTGCGCCATGAAACACCAGGCCTCGCGGTGCATGTCTTCATGAAACAGCACGAGGCGAAAGAAGTACAGCGCGTCGTCGGTCGGCGCGCTGTCGCGGAGCGACTGCAGCGTCGACGCGCGCACTTGCGCCAGGTAGGCACGCGTGGCGTCGGCGGTCGGCAGATCGAGTTGCCAGCGCTGCGCGTGCGGCACGTTCGAAGAGTCGTAGAGCGCGTCGGCGTCCGACCGCACGGAGGCGCTGCGCGCAGCATGCGGATCGCAGCGCACGCCACGCACGCGCTCAGGGTTGCGTGCGAGCCAATGCTCTTCGAACCAGCCGATGTGGCCGAGTTCCCAGAGCGGCAGGTTCAGCACCGAATCGAACGTGATCCGCAGGCCGCCCTCGCCGAGCGCGCGCTCGAAGCCATCGAACAGCGCCAGCAGTCTGTGCCGGCCCGACACGAGCGCGGCTTCGAGCTCGGTCGGGCCGGCGTGGCGCATGCGCTCGGCGCGCAGCGAACCTCGCGTTGTGTCAGCGCCGTCCGCCGGTATAACCACCGCCATGTCTCGCCCCTCGATTTGCATCGTTACCCCGGCTCTCGCCGCCGCCAACAACGGCAACTGGCAGACCGCCAGCCGATGGGCGCGGATGCTGCGCGCTGATTATCGAGTGACGCTGCTCGACCGCTGGCAAGGCGAGCCCGCCGACCTGATGATCGCGCTGCATGCGCGCCGCTCGGCGGCCTCGATCGCGCGTTGGTCGCAGGCGCGGCCCGGCGCGCCGTTGGTCGTGGCGCTGACCGGCACCGACCTGTACCGCGACATCCTGGTCGACGCCGACGCACAGCGCTCGCTGGCCCTGGCCGACCGGCTCATCGTGCTCCACGAACGCGCGGTCGACGACTTGCCCGCGCAGCACCGCGCCAAGGCCGTCGCGTGTTTTCAGTCGACGACCTCACGCGCGCCGCTCGCGAAAACCACGCGGCTGTTGCGCGTGGTGATGGTCGGGCACTTGCGCGAAGAGAAGGCGCCGCAAACGTACTTCGATGCGGCGCGCCGGCTCGGCGGCCGCCACGACATCCGGCTCGACCACATCGGCGCCGCGCTCGACCCCGCGTTCGGCGCCGAAGCGCAAGCACTGCAGCGCGCCTGCCCCGGCTACCGCTGGCTCGGCGCCCTGCCGCACGAGGCGACGCGCCGGCACATTCAGCGCGCGCATGCGCTGGTGCACACCAGCCGCATTGAAGGCGGCGCGCATGTGGTGATGGAGGCGATTTGCAGCGGCACGCCGGTGCTGGCCACACGCATCGCCGGCAACATCGGCATGCTGGGCGCGCACTACGCCGGCTGCTTCGCACCGGGCGACGCCGAAGCCCTCGCGACCCTGCTCGAACGCTGCCGCGACCAGCCGGCGATACTCGGCGCCCTGCGCGAGCAATGCGCAGCGCGCGCGCCGCTGTTCGAGCCCGCTCGCGAGCGGGCCGGTTTGCGCTCGCTGCTCGACACGCTTTTGAAACATCCGTTGGAGAAGCCCCGATGAACCCGAACACCCCGCCCGGCCCGCGCCTGACTTCGCTCTCTCACGGTGGCGGCTGCGGCTGCAAGATCGCACCGGGTGTGCTCAGCGAGATTCTGAAAAACACCAACCGCATGCCGATGCCGCCGGAGTTGCTGGTCGGCATCGAGACCGCCGACGACGCGGCCGTCTACCAGTTGACCGACGAGATCGCGCTGATCGCGACCACCGATTTCTTCATGCCGATCGTCGACGATCCGTTCGACTTCGGCCGCATCGCCGCGGCGAACGCGATCAGCGATGTCTACGCGATGGGCGGCAAGCCGATCATGGCGCTGGCGCTCGTCGGCATGCCGATCAACGTGCTCTCGACCGAGGTCATCGGCAAGATCCTCGAAGGCGGCGAATCGGTCTGCCGCGCCGCGGGCATCCCGATCGCGGGCGGCCACACGATCGATTCGGTCGAGCCGATCTACGGGCTGGTGGCGATCGGCGTGGTGCACCCGAAACGCGTCAAGCGCAACGCCGATGCACGCGTCGGCGATCGCCTGATTCTGGGCAAGCCGATCGGCGTGGGCGTTCTTTCTGCGGCGCTGAAAAAAGAAGTTTTGTCGGCCGAAGGCTACGCACAAATGATCGCGATCACGACCCAGCTCAACACGCCGGGGCCCGACCTCGCAGCGCTGGACGGCGTGCATGCGCTGACCGACGTGACCGGCTTCGGCTTGGCCGGCCACGCGCTCGAACTCGCGCGCGGCGCGAAGGCCGTGGTCGCGCTCGACTGGGCGCGCGTGCCGCTGCTTGCCGGCGTGCGCACGCTCGCCACCCAAGGCATGGTCACCGGTGCATCCGATCGCAATTGGGACGGCTACGGCGCCGAGGTGCAGCTGCCCGACGGTTTCTCGGCCGTCGACCGCGCGCTACTGACCGACCCGCAGACCAGCGGCGGTTTGCTGGTGTCGTGCAGTGCCGATGCTGTCGCCGATGTGCTGGCGGTGTTTCGCCGCCACGGCTTCGATGGCGCGGCCGAAATCGGCGAGATCGTGGCCCAATCGACGCGCGGTGCGCGATTGCTGCTGAGGTAGCCGGCGCCAAACACAGCGTCTCCGGCGCTCAGTGCGGGTGCCGGTGGTGCGCGTCGGGAAAATGATCGTGCCGATGCGTCATCGGCGTGTGCCGGTGAAGATGTGAATGCCGCGCCGCGGCCATGCCGGGCGGGTGGTCGTGCACGTGGTGCATGTCGCCCGCGTCATGCGCGTGCTCATGGTCGTGCGCCATCGGCTCGTGTACGTGCTCGTGCCCATGCTGCTCGCTCAAGTGCAGCCACACGCCGAGCGCCATCAGGGCGCCCGCGACCAACAACTTCGGGTCGACGCTCTCGCCGAGCCATGTCACCGAAAGCAGCGCACCGAAGAACGGCGCCACCGAAAAGTACGCGCCGGTGCGCGCCGTGCCGAGGTGACGCAGGGCCACGACGAACAGCGTCAGGCTGATGCCGTAAGCGAGCAGGCCGAGCGCCATCGCCTCGGCCACCAACGGCCACGCTGGCAAGGCGCTGCCGATCGCCAGCGCCAGCAGCAGGTTCACCGCACCCGCGGCAAGCCCCTTGACCGAGGCGATCCACATCGCGTCGCTGAGCGCGACCTTGCGCGTCAGGTTGTTGTCGATGCCCCAGGCGAGGCATGCCCCGAGCACCGCGAGCGCCGGCCAGGCATCGCCGATGCGCGCCTCGCCCGGCCAACCGAGCACGACGGCCCCCGCGACGATGGCCAGCATGCCGAGCGCGATGCGCCGATCGAAGTTTTCGCGAAACGCGAACCAGGCGAGCAACGCCGTGAACACGCCTTCGGCATTGAGCAGCAACGAAGCGCCCGACGCCGGCATGCGGGTCAGCCCGAACATCAGCAGCACCGGCGCGACCACGCCACCCGCAAGCACCGCGCCAGCGAGCCAGCGCCACTGACCCGGCGGCAACCGAACCGGCTCGGCACGCCGCAACCGGCGCAGCAACGCCAGGCCGAGGCCCGAGCCGAGGTACAGCAGCGCGGCCAGCATCCATGGCCCGACGCTGTCGAGCAGGTGCTTGGCGAGCGGTGTGCCGGCGCCGAATAACAGCGCCGCGCCGAGCGCTGCCGCGATGCCGGGGCGGCCGAAGGTGAGAGGCAGGGTCATGCGGGAAATCGGTGGGTGAAGACAAGCATTGTGAAATTGTCTGCCACATCGTTGCGTCGGCGCTCGGAACGCCGTCTTGCGCGACGCCGATCCCCACGGTTGGCTATTTCCAAACCGCGCGTCGCTTCCTAGCATAGGGACCGAAGCGTTAATGTCGACCGCTTTACATCGACTCAGATGGGAGATGCGCAGATGGCCAAGCGCAAGCCCTTGGCGGGGCCGCCGAAAAGAATGATCTGGCGCATCAGCGAAATCGCGCCGTTGGGCGAGTTCGTCGACCCGTCCGCGCCGCCGCCGGCACCGGCGCGCGCGGACCTTCCCGAAGCCTCGTTTTCCGGCGGCTGGATCGTCTCGTCGTTCGAGCTGCTGCACGGCGCCGATGTCAGCGAAGGCCCCGACACTGTTCCGGACGACTTGTTCGACGAACTTTTCCCGCCGCCCCCACCCGCGCCCAAGCCGCCCGATCCCACCTGACATGTCAGCCCCGCGCGGGGACTTCAGCATTCTTTACAGCATCTGCCCCCGGCCGCCCGGCTGCATTTGCGGGCACGACACGCGAGCATCCGCGGACGGCTGGCGCGCGTATGAAGTACCAAAGACGCGACCGGATCACGCCCAACAACGGGGCGCCGACTGCGTAACTTTCCCGATTCGCAGCGCCGGCAAGTTCGGGGCGCGGGAATATACTGGTCCAGGGGTAAGTTTTGAACGAAATTCACGCTGCCAATGGGCATCAAAAGGGGTCACTCATGGGTGCCAAACTTAAAGTCGCAGGTTGGTTGGCGGTCGGCGCGGTTGCCGGCGCATTGACGACGATGCAGTTGCAGGCCACGGCCCGCAACGGCGTCGCGCAATTGCCACTCGAAGAACTGCAGCAAATGGCCGCCGTCTTCGGCATGATCAAGACCGATTACGTGGAGCCGGTCGACGAGAAAAAGTTGATCGGCGATGCGATCGGCGGCATGGTCTCCGGACTCGATCCGCACTCGCAATACTTCGACAAGAAGTCGTTCAAGGAATTCCGCGAAGCCACCACTGGCCGCTTCGTCGGCATCGGCATCGAGATGGGCATGGAAGACGGCATGGTCAAGGTCGTCAGCCCGATCGAAGGCTCTCCGGCATTTCGCGCCGGCCTCAAAAGCGGCGATCTGATCACCAAGATCGACGACGCGATGGTCAAGGGCCTGACGGTCGACCAAGCGGTCAAGAAAATGCGCGGCGACCCGAACACCAAGGTCACGCTGATGATTTTCCGCAAGCTGGAGAGCCGCAGCTTCCCGGTCACGATCACCCGCGAAGAAATTCGCACCCAGAGCGTTCGCTCGAAGGTCATCGAGCCGGGCTACGCGTGGCTGCGCGTGAGCCAGTTCCAGGACCGCACGGTCGAAGACTTCGCGAAGAAGCTCGAAGAAATCTACAAGGCCGAACCGAACCTGAAGGGCCTGGTGCTCGACCTGCGCAACGACCCGGGCGGCCTGCTCGAAGGCGCGGTGGCGATATCGGCCGCTTTCATGCAGGCCGATGCGGTCGTGGTCTCGACCAACGGCCAGATCGCCGACTCGAAGCAAACCTTCAAAGCCTCGCCGAGCGATTACATGCGCCGCGGCGGCAACGACCCGCTCAAGCGCCTGCCCGAAGCGCTGAAGAAAGTGCCGCTGATTGTGTTGGTCAACGAAGGTTCTGCATCGGCCAGCGAGATCGTTGCGGGTGCGCTGCAAGACTCGAAGCGCGCCATCATCATGGGCGCACAAACCTTCGGCAAGGGCTCGGTGCAAACGGTGCGCCAGCTGTCACCTGAGACCGCATTGAAGATCACCACCGCGCGCTACTACACGCCGAGCGGCAAGTCGATCCAGGCCAAAGGCATCGTGCCCGATGTGATGCTCGACGAAACCGCAGACGGCAACCTGTTCTCTGCGTTGCGGGTTCGCGAGGCCGACCTTGAGAAGCACCTGAACAGTGGCCAGGGGGCCGAGAAGAAAGACGAAGCCCGCGAGAAGGCCCGCGAGGAAGCGCGCAAGAAGCTGGAAGAGGATTCGGCCAAGAAGGTGACGCCGCCGAAGCCGCTGCCCGAGTTCGGCAGCGCCGAGGACTTCCAGCTCGCGCAGGCGCTGAACCG
>JANLUW010000610.1:0-6796 GCA_031363645.1 Rhizobacter sp.
GCAATGCGCCAGAGTCGGTGGAATAAATCGGGTGAGCGAGCCGTACAAGTGCCTGTCACCCGACTCCGCCTGTTGCGTGACGTAGAAGCGCTGCGGCACGAGCAAATACAAATAGTGACGCGCGCGCGTCATCGCGACGTAGAGCAGGCGGCGCTCTTCTTCGATTTCGATTGCGTTGCCGGTCGCCATGTCCGAGGGGATGCAGCCGTCGACCGCGTTCAGCACAAACACCGCTTTCCACTCTTGGCCTTTGGCCGAGTGGATCGTGGACAAAATCATGTAGTCCTCGTCGCGCAGCGGCTCACCTGATTCATCGCTGGTTGCCTCTGGTGGGTCGAGCGTCAGCTCGGCGAGGAACGACGCGCGTGATGCGTAGCCCCCTGCGATGCGCTCGAGCTGACGCAAATCGCCTTCTCGGATCGCGGCGTCGTCGTGCAGGCGCTGCAGGTGCGGCTGGTACCACCCGCTCGCCAACGCAAAGTCTGCAGGCCAGCGCGGCTGGCCGCACAGCGCATCGAAGGTCGCGACCCACGCCGGCCATTCGGCGGCGGCGGCCTTCGGCGGCTTGAAGGCGTGCAGCGCTGCGGCCGGGTCATCGGCCTGTGCCATCGCGTCGAGCAGCCGTTTCGCGCTCGTGGTACCGATACCTGGCACGAGTTGCGCCACGCGCAAGCCTGCCATCCGGCTGCGCGGGTTCTGCGCCCAGCGCAGCACCGAGAGCAGGTCCTTCACGTGCGACGCTTCGAGAAACTTGAGGCCACCGAACTTGACGAACGGGATGTTGCGGCGCGTGAGTTCGAGCTCGAGTGCTGCGCTGTGGTGCGACGTGCGAAACAGCGCTGCCTGGCCCTTCAGCGCGATGCCTGATTCGCGGTGCCGTAGCACTCGATCGGCGACCCACGCGGCTTGCGCCGATTCGTCTTGCACCGTCACCAGCGACGGGAGCTGCGTCGAGGCGGCATCGCTCCACAACTGTTTGCTGAAGCGCTGCGCCGCGAGTGCGATGACCGCGTTCGAGGCCTCGAGAATCGGCTGCGTCGAACGGTAATTGCGCTCCAGCGTGACGATGCGCGCCGGGGGTTCGAACTGCGCCGGAAAATCGAGGATGTTGCGCACCTCGGCGGCGCGAAACGAGTAGATCGCTTGCGCGTCGTCACCGACCACCACGAGGCCGCGGCCGTCGGGTTTGAGCGCGCGCAAGATCACAGCCTGCAGGCGGTTGGTGTCTTGGTATTCGTCGACCAGTACATGGTCGAAACGCGCCGATACGTGAAGCGCCAATGCCGGCTCGGCGAGCATGTGCGACCAGTAAAGCAAGAGGTCGTCGTAGTCGAGCACGCACTGCGCTTGCTTTTCGGCCACATACGCGCGGAACAGTTGCTTGAGCTCGCCTTCCCACGGCTGGCACCACGGGTACACCGTGCGCAGCAGCTCGCCGAGCGGCTGTTGGCTGTTGAGCGTGCGCGAGTAGATGGCGAGGCACGTGCCTTTCAGCGGAAAGCGGTTCTTCGTGGTCGCGAATTGCAGCTCGTGGCGCACCAGGCCCATCAAGTCTTCGGAGTCGCCGCGGTCCTGGATCGTGAAGCTCTCGGCCAGGCCGATTTGTGCCGCGTACTCGCGCAGCAACCGCGCGCCGATGCCGTGAAAGGTGCCGGCCCAGTGCAATTGCGGTGCGCGTTGGGTCGACGCGAAGCCGAGCGCCTGGTGCAGCACGCGGCCGACTCTTCGCTGCATCTCCTGCGCGGCGCGGCGCGAGAAAGTGAGCAGCAAGATGCGCTGCGGGTCGGCGCCGGTGAGCACCAGTTTGGCGACCCGCGACGCGAGCGTCATCGTCTTGCCGGAGCCGGCGCCGGCGATCACCAGCATCGGGCCGGGGATCGCGCGCGGCGCGCCCTCGACCAGCCCGTGTTCGACGGCGCTGCGTTGCTGCTCGTTCAACGCAGCGAAGGGGTCGGGGCGAGAATCGGCGGGCGGAGCAAAGGGCAGGGCGGCAAGCATCGGCATACTGTAATTGCATCCAGCCCACCTGAGGAGGAACACGCGATGACGAGTTTGGTGGGCACCGCCTCTTGGACCGACAAGACCCTGATCGACTGCGGCCGGTTCTATCCACCGACCGCGAAGACTGCCGAGGCGCGGCTGCGTTTCTATGCATCGCGCTTCCCGCTCGTCGAGGTCGATTCGAGCTATTACGCGATGCCGGCGCCGGCCACCGCGCAGCTCGCAGCCGAGCGCACGCCTGACCACTTCGTGATGAACGTCAAGGCGTTCCGCCTGTTCACCGGCCACCAAACTTCACCCGCGGTGCTGCACAAAGACATCCGCGCCGCGTTGCCGCCGAGCACGAAGGCCAACCTGTACTACCGCGACCTGCCGGCCGAGCTGATAGACGAGTTGTGGCGGCGCTTCAGCGAGGCGCTCGCACCGCTGCGCGCGGCCGGCAAACTCGGCCTCGTGCACTTCCAGTTTCCGCCCTGGGTGGTTCGCAACCCGGCCGGGCTGGCGCATGTGCGGCACTGCGTCGAACGCATGGCCGCGCACACGTTGAGCATCGAGTTCCGGCACCAGAGTTGGTTTGCAGGCGAGCAGGCCATCGCGTCGACGTTGGCGTTCGAGCGCGAGCTCGGCGTCGTGCACACCGTGGTCGATGGCCCGCAAGGTTTCACGAACAGCGTGCCGGCGCTTTGGGAGGCCACGCACCCGGCCTGCGCGTTGCTGCGCCTGCACGGCCGCAACAGCGCCACTTGGAACATCAAGGGCGCGACCGCCGCATCGGATCGCTTCAACTACGACTACGGCGAACCCGAGTTGACTGACATCGCCGAAAAGCTGACGCGGCTGGCGCTGCAGGCCGTTGCCACGCACGTCGTCTTTAACAACAACATGGAAGACCAGGGCCAGCGCAACGCCGCATCGTTGATTCGCCTGCTGCACCACTGAGGCGCACGAGGCACGGCGCGCGCCTCGAGCCGCTTCAGGCTTGCAGCGCGTGGCCGGCGGCCGTCCACGCGTCGATGCCGCCGGCCAGCGGCCGCGCGTCACGGAAGCCGTGTGCCGACAACTTGTGCGCCGCGACCGCGGCCGAGGCATCGTTCGGGCAGGCGCAGTAGGTGACGATGAGCGAATGCCTCGGGTGCGCGAAAAGCTCCGGCGAAAGCGTTTCGCCCGTCGAGGCGATTGCGCCGGGGATGCGCCCGCCCGCGCGCGCTGCCTCGGAGCGCACGTCGACGATCAGCGGCGGTGCGCCGCTTTCGATCGAGGCCGCCAACGCATCGACCGAGACGCGCGGCACGCGCAACTGCAGGTTGAAGCGATGGCGCTGCCACCACCGCACCGCGACGAACATCGTGACGACGATCGCGAGCAACACCGCGCCCCATTTTCCGAACTGCGCCAGGCCGGCCACGATCTGCTCGATCTCCGGCGAAAAGAGCCAGCCGAGCGCGAGGCCGACGCCGACCCACAGCAACGCGCCGAGCGCGTCGAACAGCAAAAAGGCGCTGTGCCGAATGCCGGTCGCGCCGGCCAGCGCGGTCGCGACCGAAGCGAACCCGGGAACGAACTTGGCGACCACCAGCGAGGGCGGGCCGAAGCGCGTGAAGATCGATTCGGTCTGGCGCACGCAACTGTCCGGCGAGAGCGAGATGCGGCAAAGCGTGCGCAGCACCCGCCGGCCGCCCCAGCGGCCGATCGTGAACCAGACGTTGTCGGCGATCAGGCAAGCGATGACCGCGGTGCCGAGCAGCGCCGCCGCATCGAGCCGGCCGCGTGCGGCGAGCGCGCCGGCGAGCATCAGCATCGGGTAGCCGGGCACCGGCGCGCCGAGCTGCTGCAACAGGATGTTGACGAAGACGAACAGCAGCCCGTAGTCGGCGATCAGGCGGATCAGTGTGTCCAACGGGTGTGGAGGCTCGGGTGTCGAAGGCGCTGCAGTGTCGCCCGAAATTTCGGGCGCTGCAGGCCGTAAGCTCAGCGCGTTCAACTCCAAGGAAACCCCGATGAAAATTCTGCTCGCCGTCGATGGATCGGAAGGTTCGCTCGCAGCCGCGCACCACGCGCTGCAGTTGGTTCGCAGCGGCCTCCAGGCCAGCTTCGTGCTCGCCAACGTGCAGGAGCCGGCATCGCTCTACGAAGTCGTCGTGGCGCACGACGCCGAGGTGATCGAGCAAGTGAGTGCGGCCGCCGCCGCCCATTCGCTGGCGCCCGCGCAAGCGTTGCTGCGCGCGGCTGGCATCGAGTTCGAGACGGAGGTTGGCCACGGTGACCCGGGGCACTTGCTGGTCGAGATCGTCGAGCGTTGCGGATGCGACATGGTGGTCATCGGCGCGCGCGGCATGGAGCCCTTCGACGGCGGCTCGCTCGGCCCGGTCGCGAGTTCGGTGCAGCAGCATGCGAGCGTGCCGGTGACGGTGGTCAAGCGGGCCGTGAGCTGAGTCTGTCGGCAACCCGCTCGGATGCCAGTGCTTCGCCGCCATGGCGTCAGCGGGCGCACTTCCCTCTGACTCCGGCGTAGGCTTCATCGAATGCCGAACCCGCATTCACTGCGTCCAACACCGCTGCGATACCGGTCGGACCTGCGCACGACAAGAAGCGCCTCACCTCATGGCCGGCAGTGGTGTAGACCACATGCAAGTTGCCTGGGACATCACCCGCGGTCTCGCCGTACTTGTTGACGGCGGCACCCCAGTCGTTGATCGAAATCAGCTCGTCGAACGTCGGCATCGGCAGCCCTCGGCGTTGAATTTAACGCCAGTTTTCCTCCGAGTGGCGAGGTTCGTTGGCGACCATAACAGCGACCCCTTCATCGAACCACCGCGGAATTTCGCGGGCATGCCACCAGCCCCCTGCGCGGCGGTACAGCTCCGCGTGTGACCACTCGTGCGCGACAAGCGGCGCCGAGCGGGCGACGGCCCTGAGCCGGATCGCGATGTCACCGTAGGAGGCGGCGGGCTGGCCATAGGAGCCGAAACGCACGTCACATTCGCGACTGACGCACGCAACGACGTAAGGCGTTGTCGTGATGCTTCCGTAGAAGCGTTCGACCTGAGCGCGACCGATGGCGATCTGCAGTTGCAATTCTTCCCGCTGCTCGGCTGTCATGGTCGGCTCGACAAACAAGCGCGGGTTGACCTCGTCCATGCCAAACGTTTTCGGGAACCACATGCGGGCGCTGTGAGCTGTGCTGCACGCAGACAGCATGGCTGCACAGACCCCCGGCAAAACCCACCGGCGAAACATCGAAACGCCGTGCAAAAAGTCGGTTGTTTTCATCGCGTCAATTTCATGGCCATCGTCGGGTGTTTCATATTCACGGTCGGTGTGCTCTCATCGCGCCGCAACAGTGGTGTGCGTCGATCGCTTGCCGAGATGATCGCCGACCGGAGAACGCCTGATGGCTCGACGCAAGAAATCCAGTTCGAGCAATCGACGCCCGCAGCCCGCCTTGGCCTCGTAGGCTAGTCGTCATCCGCCTGATGCTGGCAATCGTTCCGCTCTTTTTCGCAAAGTCACCGCTCGCCGCCGGGCTGCGGCCGCTTGCACCGCTCGGGTGGCTGTTGTTCGCGGTGGGGTGCGCGCTGCTCTGGTGGCAGATCAAGCGCCAGCGCGCGAGCGCACTCGTCGTTGCCCCCGCTGACCGTGCAGCAGTGCCGAAACCTTTTCAACGCGCTCCGGTAGCAAACGCTCCGGTAGACCGCACGGCGACCGAATACGACCGACTCATCGAGGAGGCGAAACACAAACGCAGCGCGACGCGGTTGGCCCCGACGGCTTGGGGACCAGCCGCTTTCGACGTCATCGAATGGCGGCGCTTCGAAATGCTGGTCGAAGCCCTCTTCGCGCAGGCCGGCTTCGACACCCAATCGCAGTCGCACGGTGCGGACGAAGGCATCGACGTCTGGCTGTATTCGCGCAGTCAACCCGGCATACCGGTCAGCGTCGTGCAGTGCAAACACTGGCGGGGAAAGCGCGTGGGCGTGGACAAAGTGCGCGAGCTGCGCGGCGTGATGGCAGCGAAGAACGTGACGCGGGGCCAGCTCGTCACGACATCCGCCTTCACGCCAGACGCGATCACCTTCGCCAACGACAACGGCATCAATTTGCTCGACGTTCGGGCGCTGCTCGCGCTGATCGGCAAGCGAAGCGTCGATCAACAGGCGGCCCTGCTCGCAATCGCTCTCGAAGGTAAGTATTGGCGTCCGACCTGCGTCAATTGCGGGACCAAGATGCTCGAACGCAGCCCCCGCCTCGGTGGGCTTGCGTTTTGCGGGTGCCAGAACTACCCGAAGTGCAAGACGACGATACCGATGCGGGCAACCGTTGCTGCCGTGTACCGAGCGCAGTTGCGCTGCGCAGCTGGGGGACCGTATTGACGCTGAGAACTGAGTGACATCGTAAGTCGTTGATTTATAAAGCGAGAAAATCTCTTAACCCAACGGATTCGAGCACTGAGTTTCGACATTGTGGGAGCGCTTGTAAGCTTCAAGAACGTTCTCAGACGATGAGAATGTCGCCCCCTGCAACCTCAAGGGCCGTAGAGCCCTAGCGAGCGCGCGAAATCAATCTAAACCGCCCCGGAATTCCTGGAGGCCATTCGGTTTAAGTCAGGCCGCCACCGCGGCGGTTTGACTGGCGAGATGCCGGTAGTGGTTTGCCTCAGCTTCGGCGGGAGGTATGTAGTCGGCCCTGCAATACGTCTACAGCCCGCATGAACACTCGCTTTGCGGCGTGAATCTTGCATGTGAGATCCCCTGAGTTTGATATTTCAGAGGTCTGATTTTTGGGGGATTTGACGATG
>JANLUW010000020.1:0-2189 GCA_031363645.1 Rhizobacter sp.
GCTGCAGCACAGCGTGCGCGCCGCCAAGTACGAAACGTACAAGGAGTACGCGCAGATCATCAACGACCAGTCGCACCGTCACATGACCTTGCGCGGGCTGTTCGAGTTCAAGGTCGATCCGGCCAAGGCGATCCGCATCGACGAGGTCGAACCGGCGAGCGAGATCGTGAAGCGCTTCGCGACCGGTGCGATGTCGCTCGGCTCGATCTCGACCGAGGCGCACGCCAACCTCGCGGTCGCGATGAACCGCATCGGCGGCAAGAGCAACACCGGCGAGGGCGGTGAAGACCCGGCGCGCTACCGCAACGAGTTGAAGGGCATCCCGATCAAAGCCGGCACCAAGTTCAGCGATGTGATCGGGCCGGGCAACATCCAGGTCGACTTCGAGCTGAACGAGGGCGATTCGTTGCGCTCGAAGATCA
Source organism: Rhizobacter sp. (assembly GCA_031363645.1). Lineage (GTDB taxonomy): Bacteria > Pseudomonadota > Gammaproteobacteria > Burkholderiales > Burkholderiaceae_C > LMDS01. Next base: position 423 of record JANLUW010000020.1, read on the forward strand.
AGCAGGTCGCCTCGGGTCGGTTCGGCGTGACGACCGAATACCTGCAGAGCGCCGACCAGATCCAGATCAAGATGGCGCAGGGTGCGAAGCCCGGCGAGGGCGGCCAGCTGCCCGGCGGCAAGGTGACCGACTACATCGGCATGCTGCGTTACTCGGTGCCCGGCGTCGGCTTGATCTCGCCGCCGCCGCACCATGACATCTATTCGATCGAAGACCTCGCGCAGTTGATTCACGACCTGAAAAACGCGAATGCGCGCGCCAGCATCAGCGTCAAGCTGGTGAGTGAAGTGGGGGTCGGCACGATCGCCACGGGCGTGGCCAAGGCCAAGGCCGACCACATCGTGATCGCCGGGCACGACGGCGGCACCGGCGCCTCGCCATGGAGCTCGATCAAGCACGCCGGCACGCCGTGGGAGCTGGGCTTGGCCGAGACGCAGCAAACGCTGGTGCTCAACCGCCTGCGCAGTCGCATCCGCGTGCAGGCCGATGGGCAAATGAAGACTGGGCGCGATGTGGTGATCGGTGCGCTGCTCGGCGCCGACGAGTTCGGTTTCGCGACCGCGCCGCTGGTGGCCGAAGGTTGCATCATGATGCGCAAGTGCCACCTCAACACCTGCCCGGTCGGCGTGGCCACGCAAGACCCGGAGCTGCGCAAGAAGTTCACCGGCCGACCCGAGCATGTCGTCAACTTCATGTTCTTCGTTGCCGAAGAAGCGCGGTCGATCATGGCGCAATTGGGCATCGCCAAGTTCGACGACCTGATCGGCCGCGCCGACCTGCTCGACACCAAGAAAGGCATCGAACATTGGAAAGCCAAGGGCCTCGACTTCAGCCGCGTGTTTCAGTTGTCTACCGCGCCAGTTGAGGTGCCGCGCCGCCAGACCGAAAACCAAGACCACGGCCTCGCGCGTGCGCTCGACCTCAAGCTGATCGAGAAATGCCGCCCGGCGATCGAGACCGGCGAAAAAGTGCAGTTCATGCAGGAGGTGCGCAACGTCAACCGCACCGTCGGCGCGATGCTGTCGGGCGAGCTGATTCGCCAGCGCCCCGAAGGCCTGCCCGACCACACCATCTTCATCCAGATGGAAGGCACCGGCGGCCAGAGCTTCGGTGCGTTTCTCGCGAAGGGCATCACGATTTACTTGATCGGCGATGCGAACGACTACACCGGCAAAGGCATGAGCGGCGGGCGCATCGCGATCCGGCCGTCGATCGAGTTCCGCGGTGACGCGACGCAGAACATCATCGTCGGCAACACGGTGTTGTATGGCGCGACCAGCGGCGAGGCGTTCTTTCGTGGCGTGGCCGGCGAGCGTTTCGCGGTGCGGCTGTCGGGCGCGACCGCGGTTGTCGAAGGCACGGGCGATCACGGCTGCGAATACATGACCGGCGGCACGGTGGCTGTGCTCGGCAAGACCGGCCGCAACTTCGCGGCTGGCATGAGCGGCGGCGTGGCTTATGTTTACGACGAAGACGGCAGCTTCGCGTCGCGCTGCAACACCGCGATGGTGTCGCTCGGCAAAGTGTTGCCTGCGGCCGAGCAAGAGGCCGACAAGGCGCACTGGCACAACGGCCGATCGGATGAAGCGTGCCTGAAGAAGTTGCTCGAAGACCACCACAAGTGGACCGGTTCGCTGCGGGCGCGGCACATCATGGACCACTGGGTCGAGTCGCGCGGCAAGTTCGTCATGGTGTTCCCAAACGAGTACAAGCGCGCGCTCGGCGAGCGCGCCGCGCGCATAGCGCTGCTGTCGACCGAATCGAAAG
>JANLUW010000072.1:0-3238 GCA_031363645.1 Rhizobacter sp.
CGGCGTGCGCGGCACGCGCTACCGCGTCGGCCTCGACGCCGATGCCGATGCGCGCACCCATGGCGAGGTGCTCGAAGGCAACGTGCGTTTCGACGTCACCAGCGCGGCGAGCAACGGCGCCGAGCTGGGCAGCGGCTTCGGGGCCGCGGCCGATGCACGCAGCAAGGCCGCGACCGTCGCGCCTTTGCTCGCCGCGCCCGACTTCTCGACCGTGCCTGCGTTGTTCGAGCGGCCGATCGTGCGTTTCGCGCCGACCGACATCGACACGCCGCTGCGCGTGCAGATTGCGTCGGACGCCAGCTTCGACAAGATCGTCAGCGACCAGCGCTTCGCTGCCGGCGCCGAGGTGCGCATCGCCGGGCTCGAAGACGCGCAGTGGTATGTCCGTGCGCGCCGCGTCGACGCGCAGGGCATCGAGGGCTTCGATGCTGCACGGCCCTTCGTGTTGAAAGCGCGACCGGAGCCCCCGGCGTATCTCGCGCCCCGCTCGAAAGCGAAGCAGGCAGTCGGCACCGTCGAGTTCGCGTGGGCGCCGAATCTCGAGGCACCGCGCGCGCGCGTGCAGGTGGCCGAAGACGCCACTTTCACGCGCCTCGTGACGGATCGGGACAACCTCGACGCACATGCCCTGCGTGCCGAGATCGCCAAGCCGGGCGCGTACCACTGGCGTCTCGCCAGCGTGCGGCCGAGCGGTGATCACGGGCCCTTCGGCGATCCGCAATCGTTCGAGCTGCGCCCGATGCCCGAACCCCCGCAAGGCGGGCTCGCAGCCGACGGCAGTGGGCTCGTGTTCCGGTGGAGCGGCCGGGCCGAAGACAAGCAACGCGTTGAGCTCGCGCGCGACGCGGAGTTCAGGCAGATAGTGTCATCGGCCGAGCTCGACGGCTTGGAGTGGATGCTGCCGGTGCCGTCGAACGGCGGGCGCTACTATTTCCGCTACCGCAGCGTCGAGCCCGACGGCTTCGTCAGCCCATACAGCGCGACCCTGGTGGTCGACGTGCCGCGCGATTGGTCGGGGCTGGGCTTGATGTTGCCGCTCTTGTTGCTGCTTCTTTGAAGCGGCTTGTGCGCAGCGTGCACAGCGTTACTTCATCAACCGGTTGAAGCGCTCGGCGTCGAAGTTTTCCGTGGTGTTCGCGTCATGTGGCACGCAGTCCGGCGTGGGCAACTCGCGCGAGCGGGACGACAGTTTCTCGATCGCCTGCCACAGCAGCGCAATTTGGTGCTCGTGGCCGGAAGCGTTGTCGATCAGGCCCTTCATCGCATGCGCCATCGGGTCGTCGCCCTGCGTGATGCCGTAGGCCGAGAAGCCCATCTTCGCGGCCGCGGCCTCGCGCATTGCGTCGGCTTCTTTGTGCAGCACGCGCGCCGGATTGCCGACCGCCGTGGCGCCCGGCGGCACTTCTTTCAGCACGACCGCGTTGGAGCCGACGCGCGCACCGTCGCCGACCGTGAAGCCGCCCAGCACCTGCGAATTGGCGCCGACGATCACGCCGCGCCCCAAGGTCGGGTGTCGCTTCTCGCCTTTGCCGAGCGAGGTGCCGCCCAAAGTCACGCCTTGGTAGATCGTGCAGTCGTCACCGATCTCGGCGGTCTCGCCGACGACCACGCCCATGCCGTGGTCGATGAATACCCGCCGGCCGATGGTCGCACCCGGGTGAATCTCGATGCCGGTCAGAAAGCGCCCAATGTGCGACGTGAAGCGCGCCAGCCAATGCAAATCTTGGGCACGAATCCGGTGCGCGCGGCGGTGCAGGATCAACGCATGCAGGCCGGGGTAGCAAGTCAACACCTCCCACGCACTGCGCGCCGCGGGGTCGCGCTCGAGGATGCAGGCGATGTCTTCGTTGAGGCGCTGGAACATTGGGGGAAGCGGTAGAACTTGCGGAATCAAAGTTTATCTGGCGCGCGAACAATGCGCAGCCCACGTGAAAAAGGGCCCCGAAGGACCCTTTTCGTCCAAATCGAAATCGCTCAGGCTGCCTTGCGACGGCGAGCCATGAAACCGACCACGCCCAAACCTGCGAGCAGCAAAGCGTAGGTTTCAGGTTCCGGCACCGGGGTGGTGACCGAGAAGTTCGAAGCCTCGAAGGCGTTGCTGGTGCTGCTGAACTTGAGCGACGTGATCAGCTCGCCCGCGACGTTGGTCGAGAAGCCGGCGTAGTAAGCGAAGTCCTGGTTGCCGTTAAAAACAATACCGGACAACGACGGTGATGCCGACGTGAAGGTGTACGAACCCATGGTCGAGTTCACGGTCAGCGTGTTGTAGGTGTCCGGCGAACCCCAGAGAAAGCTGACAAACGACGTACCGAGACCGAATGACACAACGGCGTCACCGCCGTTGTCTTTGCTGGCGGCGAGCCAATTGCCGACGGTGTTTTTCGGAGGGGCCGTGTTCATCGGGATGGCGGCAATCCCGCTGCTACCGCTCGAGTACACAGAACCACCCAATACATTTCCCGGCTGCGACAGCGCAATGAACGACGAAGGGCTTTGATTGGCCGCGACGCCGCCATCGACGCTCGCGTTTGCCGAAAAGGCCACTGCACCAATGGCGGCTGCCGCAAGAATGCTTTTCATCATCTTTTCTCTCCTGAGGGTTAATGGCTCTCCGCTCCGGATCGCCGCAGCCGAGAGGCTAGCGACACACCACCTGCGACAACACCCCTTGTGTAAGGGGTTACCCGTTTGTAAGGCGTTACCCGTTTTTGCCGAGTAACGACCGGTTCTCTGCCGCCAGCTCGGACACATGGCGGCCGAGAGCGCGGGCTACGCCCCGCAAGATGTGCAACTCCTCGGTGGTCAGTTGCGACCGGTTCAGCAGTTGTTGCAGGCGGGGCATCAGCTTGCGCGGTACGGCGGGATCGAGGAACTCGATGTCGATCAGCGTCTGGCGCCAGTGATCGAGCAACCCCTGCACCGCCCTGGCGTCGGCGCGGCACGACTCGACGGTGCGCAGCTGGACCGGGAACCCACCCAGCGCCTGGCGCCAGTCGTAGGCCAGCAATTGCACCGCCTGCGCCAAGTTCAAGGAACCGTACTCGGCCAGCGTCGGGATGCTCAGGCACGCATGGCAGCGGTACACGTCGTCATTGCTCATCCCGAACCGCTCCGAGCCGAACACGAACGCAACCCGGTGCGCGGCCGGCGCGAGCTCGCCGAACAACTCCCGCGGTGCGCGCGTCGGCGGGCCGAAATCGCGCGGAGTCATCGCGGTGGCGCAGGCGTAAGTGATGCC
>JANLUW010000174.1:0-1866 GCA_031363645.1 Rhizobacter sp.
AACTTCAGCAAGTTCAGCGACGCGCGCTGCTCGTGGGCGCTGCCGGCCAGCAGGTTGTGAACCTCGTCGACGACGATCATTCGTGGTGCCACCTTGCGCAGCAGCGTCAAGGCGGTGTATTCCACGGCGGCGAGCCGATCCCCGGGTCGGTAGGGCGCGTTCAACGCCATGAGCAGCTGCCCGTACAGGCGCCGCTCCTGCGGCGCCGACGGCATCTCCATGGCGAGCACGTCGACCTGCAGAAGCCCCGTGTCGGTGTTGAACTCACGCGCCGGGTGCGCGCGCAGGAACTTCTGGATCACCATGGACTTGCCGATGTTGGACTCGCCGTGGAGCAACAGCCCCGGCATGCGGGTTCGTTCCGGACAGCCCAACAACCGCTCCAGCTCCTGCAAGGCCTGCCGCGCTCGCTGATAGTCGATCCAGTGATCTTCGGCCAAGTGGGCGATCCGCTTCGCGTCGTCAAGCTCGGCGATGCTGCGAGCCTCGACAGTGAGATGTGCGTGCGAGTGTGCGTGTGCACGCATGACGATCCTCCCATGTCATCGGTCAGCGGTCATCAGTCAGCGGCGGCGGCTGTACCAGACCTCTCCCTAAAAGGGCACGGCAGGCTTGGTCCAGTCGATCTCGGACTTTGGCGCTGGGACTGCGGCGTCGGTCATCGGGTCGATGCCTGCACTGGCCGGCCTGTGCGCGACCTGCTGCTTGCGTCGCATCTTGCGAGTCTTGGCCTGTGCGTCCCGCACGATCTCGCGCTGCTTGTCGATGGCCTCGATCAGGAGCGCCGGGTTAATGGACTTCTGCCCGGCCAGGCGCAGGTGACGCGTGGCGGCCTGCACCTCCCACAGGCTGACCGCTGGCAGGCGCAGGTCCGAGAACGGCACCTCCAGATAATCGCCCTCATGCGGCACGTAGAGCTTGGACAAATTGCGGGGGTCGAAGTGCAGGGTGAGTCCTTCCCGCTGGCCAAGCCACTGCGAAAAAATCGGGTGCCAATAGCGCAGATGCTCGAACACGATGCCGTCGCGGCGCAGCGTCCGGTTGATTGCCGGCAGGAACGCGATCCGAAAGCGATGCAACCGGTCGGGCATGGCCGCTGCCCGGTGGTGTCCTCACGATCATCGCCGGCCGGATCCGACCCAAAGTCGACACTCGATGTTCTCGTCTCGGCGCTGCGAAGCGGTCGCCGCTCATGCTCTGGCGGCCATGCCGGGCGGTTCCGAGTGCACCGTGTCCTGAGCGCGGCCACCTCTTGCCGCAAAGCCTCGGTTCGAGGGCTACGGACAACCGCGAAGCGTCCTCCTCTCGCATCGGGGGGCGCTGTGGGAAGCGCGGGCGATACTGCACGACACTTGAACGAGGTCATCCCGTGAACTCAATCACTCGCGCCGCCATTTGTCTTGTGCTGTCGTCGCTGGCGCCCGGCGTTCACGCCGCCGAATTCAATATCCGCGCGGTCCTCGGCAATGGAGACTACGTCGCCGGTAGCCTCGTGGTCGACCCTGTTAACGGGACCGTGGTGGGCGAGAACGCCACGCTGTACCGCAACGGTACCGCGTTGTCGACATTTGGCGCGCCGAACAGTCAGGGACCGTTCTCGGTGCCTGGCCTGGAGCCCTCTTATCTGTTCCCCAGCCAGGGCACGAACAACTTCCTGTTCGTTGGCGCAGTCCCCGGCACATCGCTCGTCGGCTATGCCGGCAGCGAGCTTTGCTCGACGAGCAGCAGCGTCCACTGCGCCACGAGCGACCTGTTCTCGAGCGGCCTCTTCTTGGCCAACGTGACACATGGGTGCCGTTTTCGAACGATGCCGTGAGCGCAAACGTTACGACGTCGTCGCTCGTGCGGGCGGCGATCCCCTGCGTC
>JANLUW010000203.1:0-2653 GCA_031363645.1 Rhizobacter sp.
GCCGTAGGCGACGACGCCGATCGACGGTGAAAACATGAACACCCACAGCACGCCCGCCACCGCCGGTGCCACCGCGTACGGCACGATCAGCATCGTCTTGTAGAGCAGCGCGCCTTTGATGATGCGGTCGGCAAACACCGCCAGCATCAACGAGAGCGCGATGCCGAGCACCGCGACAAGGATCGAGAAGACCGCGGTGACCTTGAACGATTCGAGGTAAGCCGAATCACCGAAGAGTTGCTTGAAGTTGGCCAGCCCCACCCATTCGGTCGAGAGGCCGAAGCTGTCTTGCACCTGCAGCGATTGCAGCACCGCCTGCACTGCGGGCCAGAAGAAAAACACGCCGATGATGATCACCTGCGGGGTCAGCAGCACCCACGGCAACCAGGCAGATCTGAAGCGAACGCGCTTTTCCATTGAGACTCGGTTTCGTTCAAGCAAGCGACCCCGCCGGGGTTCTCCTGGCGGGGTCGCGTCGGTTGGCCGTGCGCGGCGCCCGGTCGATTGCTACTGCGCGGCAGCGGCCTTGTTGGCTTTTTCGAAGCGCTCGAGCTGCTCGTTACCGCGCTTCATCGCGGCTTCGAGCGCCTCCTTCGGTTCCTTCTTGCCAGACCAGATCGCTTCGGTCTCTTCGTCGATGATCGTGCGGATCTGCACGAAGTTGCCGAGGCGAATGCCGCGCGACTTGTCGGTCGTCTTGCGGATCATTTGCGTCACGGCCACGTCGGTGCCCGGCTTCTCCTTGTAAAAGCCCGACGTCTCGGTCAGCTGGTAGGCGGCCATCGTGATCGGCAGGTAGCCGGTGCGCTTGTGGCTGGCCGACTGCACTTCGGGGTTCGACAGGTACTTGAAGAACTCGGCCACGCCCTTGTACTCGGCCGGCTTCTTGCCCGCCATCACCCACAGGCTCGCGCCGCCGATCGCGGTGTTTTGCGGCGCGCCGGGCACATCGGGGTAGTAAGGCAGCGCGGCCAGGCCATAGCCGAACCTCGCGCCCTTGGCCACGTCGGCATACGAGCCCGACGAGCCGGTGAACATCGCGCATTCGCCCGACACGAACGACGGCACCGCCACGCTCGCGCGCCCCTTGTAGACGAACAGGCCCTGCTTGGACATGTTGGCCAGGTTGTCGAAGTGGCGCAAGTGCAGCGGCGAGTTGAACGCGAGCCGCGCGCTCGGGCCACCGAAGCCGTTGTTCTGCGTCGCGAACAGCGTGTTGTGCCAGAGCGAGAAGCTCTCGAGGTGCACCCAGCTCATCCAACTCGTGGTGTACGGGCACTTGCTGCCGCTGGCCTTGAGCTTGGCCGCTGCGGCCACCACTTCGGGCCAAGTCGTCGGCGCCTTGTTCGGGTCGAGGCCGGCGGCCTTGAAGGCGTCTTTGTTGTAGTAAAAGATCGTCGTCGAGCTGTTGAACGGGAACGACAGCATCTGGCCGTTCGGCGCGGTGTAGTAGCCCGCCACGGCCGGCACGTACGACTTCGGGTCGAACGCGACGCCGCTTTGCGTCATTACCTCGCCGACCGGCTTGATCGCGCCCTTCGACGACATCATCGTCGCGGTGCCGACCTCGAACACTTGCAAGAGGTGTGGCGCATTGCCGGCGCGAAAGGCCGCCATCGCAGCCGTCATCGCCTCGTCGTAGTTGCCTTTGAAGGTGGGGACTATTCTGTAGTCCTTCTGGCTCGCGTTGAAGTCTTTCGCGAGGTCGTTGACCCATTCGTTCAGGCCGCCGGTCATCGAGTGCCACCACTGCACTTCGACCTGGGCGTGTGCCGGCGCCGCAAGAGCAAGGGTGCAGACGCCGACGGCGAGCGCGAGAGCGTTTAACTTCATGAAGACTCCGGGTTCGTTGAGTAGATTGGCTTGAGGCTAACCGCCCAGTATGTTCATCGTTTGTGACAGACGCGTTTATGGCGGTTCGACGGCCGCGAGGCAATCGGGACGAACCTGAACCATGCGCCATGCGCCGCGGCTGCCGGTGGCGCGGCGATCCGTTGCAAGCCCTATCCTTGGACTTCTCCGCGCCGTCGCCCGCCTTCCAGCGATTGCGTAGACCATTACCCGCCCGAAAAACGAGGACTTCATGCTCACGATGATGCACGCCAACCGGGTTCGCACCGACGGGGGAACCCTGTTCGTCGACCGGAAGTTTCACCTGGGGATGCAGAACTACCTCGCCGCAATCTCGTACCCCATCGTGTCGATCCATCCCGAGACCGAGGGCAGCGAAGGCACCATGGACATGGTGGAGGTCCCGCTGAAGGGGCTCGGTTACGAAGTCATCGCCATCAACGGCGGCTCGAATGCCACGAAGGTGGCGCAGGGCGCGTCCCGGATGCGCGACCAGATCCGGTCGAGCCAACTGGTGTATGGCGGCGGCCTGGGGAGCGAGGCGGTCTGTGCCGGCCTGGGCGTCCCGCAGATCGCGGTTCTCGAATACGACCTGGCGACACAGATCAAGGTCTCGACCAGCCAGGTACAGAGCCCGCTGCGGAAGGCCTCTCGCGCCTTGAAGGTCTCGGTCGGGTACCTGAAAAGCATTGGCGATCTGCGCCGCAGCGCCGGCATTCATTGCAATGGCTACCCGATATTCGACGCAACCGCGGCCTACAACGCCAACCGCCTGCTGTACCTGACCTGGCTGGACCTGTCC
>JANLUW010000228.1:0-5838 GCA_031363645.1 Rhizobacter sp.
ATGCTTTGCAGCGCCGCGCTGCTGGCCGTGGCGCCGTCGGCCTGGCTGCGGCCGCTGTGCGCGAGGCGCACCCAGCCCGACGACTCTTGAAAAGTCGCAAGGCCGACGCCGGCCGTGTCCATCAGCGCGCCGATTTGCGACTGCGCCAGATCGCGTTCTTCTTCGGCGCTGCGGTCTTCGACGATCGCCATGTAGCGCCGCTGACCGCCCGCCGTGCGGTAGCAGCGCAGCACCGCGCGCAGCAGGCGTGTGCCTGCGCTGACCGACATGACCCAGCCCTGCTGTTGCACCGGCAGCGAGCCGGGCTCGAGCCCTGCGAAGCCGGTTGAATCGTTCCAGCCGAGCAGCGCGCGCAGGTCGGCCGGCGCGTCGCCGAGCGTGACCGGCGGCGTGCCGGTGAGCACCGCGAAAACAGGGTTGCTGCGCAACAGCAGACCGCGCTCGTCGAGCAGCACCATGCCGACGGGGCTGAGATCGAACCAGTCGTCGAGCTCGCGCAGCGAACGGTCGGCGCGTTCGAGCGCGATGTGCTCGGCGGTCGAATCCTGCAGCACGCCGAGGTAGAGCGGTTGGCCGGCCTCGTCGATCAGCTTGCGGCGCGCGACACGAAAACGGCATTCGCGACCGCTTGAGTCGATCAAGCGCGTTTCGACCATCGCTGGATCGGGCAGCCGCGGCGCGGGGCTGGCGCGCAGGCGCTCGCGCGCCGCGAGGATGCGTGGCCGGTCTGCCTCGGGTTGGAAATCGACCGCATCGCGCCCGACGATTTGCGCATGCGGCCAGCCGACAAATTCAGCGAACGCGGCGTTGACATCCACAAAGCGAAAGTCCGGGCCTTGCAGCGAGGTCGGGAACGGCGAATCCCAGAGGAACGCAATGCCCTCGCGCATGCCATCGAGCGGCTGCGCGCGCAGTGCAGTGAGCGGCGCGGCAGCGCGTGGTGCCGGGCCGACCGGCAGCACATGCAGGGCCGAGTGCAGACCGTCGAGCCGGCGCCAGGCGAGCGTGGCGGTACGGCCGTCGGCGAGCTCGATCTCGCGCGGCGCCGAGGAGCCACCTTTGCCCTCACGCTCACCCTCCCCTTCGCCGGCCACCGCGCGCAAGAGCCATGCGATTGCCGGCGCGCCGAGCGTGGGTAACAGCTGATCGATCGGCGCGCCCGCCTCGCACGGCAGTAACCGCAGCGCGGCGGTGTTGGCGAGCACGACACGGGCTTGGCCGTCGAGCACGACGACTGCATCCGACAATAAATCGAAGAACTCGCGCCAGCCCGCCGCACGCGACCACGGCTCGGGCGTGGTCACTTTTTAGAGCTCGCTCGCCGCCATCAGCGCGCGCAATTCGGCGCGGTTGATCTCGCTGACGCTCATCATCAATTTGTCGGCCGCCCCGCGAAACTCATACAGCGCCTCGCCCTCGACCGCCTGCACCAGCTCGATGTAAGGCTGAAACGGCCCGGTGTTTTCGGCCAGCGCCTGGCGCACGCGCTCGGGCACCGGGATCGAATCGAGCAACTGCGAAAACGGCTGCTGGAACATCCGGTCGAGCAACGAGAACACGCCGCAGATGAACATCTCGCTGCGCATTTCTTCGTCCCCGCTGCTGCGCACCAGCTCTTCCATCAGCAGGCCGCGGCGCACGGCAGCGAACATCACCGGTTTCAGGTTCGCGTCTTTGCTGGCAGTGGCGAGCAGCAGCGCGAGCCATCGCTTGAGGCGCTTGTAGCCCAGCATCATGATCGCGTGCCGGAACGAGCTGATCTCCACGCGCAGGCCGAACGCCGGCGAGTTGATGTAGCGCAGCAACTTGAACGCGAGCGCCGGGTCGCGCTTGAGCGTGTTTTCGAGCCGCTCGATCGATTCTTCCTTGTCAACTTGGTTGATCAGTTCGACGATCGCCGCCATGCCCGGTGCAGCGACCGCCTTGCCGCTGCGCGCCGCGGTGGTCGTGACGGCATCGTCGATCGGCCAACCGAGCACTGCTTCGGCGCCGCGCGCGAAACAGGCTTCCATGTCGGAGACCGTGCGCACGCCCGACTGCACGTGCCCGATCGTGCGCGTGATGCCCTGCGGCACGGTCGGCTCGCCGATGCGGCGGTCGTCGGCCAGGTCGACGATCGAATACTTGAAACACGGCAGCACTTGGCGCGGCAGCTCCTTAAGCGGCCGGCCTTTGAGCAGCAACGTGCTGCCGTTGGCGTGCAACGCGACCAACGCATCGACGTTGACCGGGTCGACCGCCATGAACGCCGGCACTTCGACCATCAAATTGGCCGAAGGCTGCGCGAGCATCAGGCCCTGCAGCAAGGTCTCGCTAACGACGTTGAGCGACACGCGCGCGCCGGTCGCGGGCCACACATTGCCGACCTCGTGCAGCAACTGGCCGACATCGAGCACCGCATCGGGCCGCAGCGGGAACACTGTCAACCGCGTGGCGGTGACGGCCCGGTTGCGGTCGATGAACGGTGAGTAGCCCAGCGCCACCTGGCCGAGGATTGCCTGATCACTCACGTCGGGTCCTAGCCATTGAGGTAGTTGAACAGCGAGAGGCGCTGCACCATCGAGTACGCCTTCAGCGCCGCATCGTAGCCGGTCTGTTTGTTCGAAAAGTCGGAGATCGCCTCGGTCATGTCGACGTCTTCGGCGTTCGATTGTTCGGTCTTGCTCGAGAGCTTCAAGGCCGAGAGGCGATCGGTCACCGAATCGATGCGGTTCATGGTCGCGCCGACGGCGCTGCGTGCGCTGCTCAGCTGGCCCATCACCGAATCGACGTTGGTGAGCGCGGTGGCATTGCTCTGCTGAATTTGCGTGCCGTTGCGGCCGGGTGTTTTGAGTGCGGCGATTGCCTTGTCGAGCGTGTCGAACACGGTCAGGGTCGAGGTTGCCGGCGTGAGGCCGAAGGCGTCGCCGTTGGCCGGCGCGCCCGAGATCGCGGCCGACATGCCGTCGACCTGGATCGACTGGCCCGGCGTGAAGGCGAGGTTGGTCTGCGCAGTGGCGGCGCCGTCTTTCAGAACCGAATACGTGGTGACGCCCGCGCTGATGCTGAACTGCACGCTGTAGGTCGAGCCAGTGAGCAGCGCCGGGTTGGTCACCTTGCCGGCATCGATCCAGGCCGAGCCGGTGGCGGTGGTCGCGCTGGTCGCGAACACGCCGTTGCCGGTGCGTGCCGTCATCCATGCCGAACTGCCGTCGAGGCTGAGCGGCAGCGCGTTGCCGGATGCCGATTGCGAGGCGCCCGCGCTGCCCTGAAATTGCACGCCGCCAGGCGCATCGGAGAACGGCGCTTCGGTCGAGCTCTGCCCGCCGAACAGGTAATTGCCCGCGCCATCGCTGCGGTTAGCCACGGCGAGCAGTTGCTGGCGCAGGCCCGAAAGTTTGTCGGCCACGCCGGCACGCTCGGTGTCGCTGTAGGTGGCGTTGCCGGCAGCGACGAGTGCCTCGCGCGTCTCCTGCATCAGCTTGTCGGCATCACCGAGCGCGCCTTCGGTCAGCGTCATCGCGGTGTCGCTCGCATCGACGGCGCGCTGGGTCGCGACCGTGCGCGCCTGCGACGCCTGCGCACGCTCGGAGCGCGCCGCGGCAGCCGGATCGTCGCTCGCGCGGTTGACGCGCTTGCCGGTGGTCATCTGCATCTGCGTTTCGCCGAGCGAACCTTGCCGCTCCATCAGTGAGTCGATCGCGGTGTTGAAGCCGTTGGCGGTGCTGATTCTCATGGGTCACCCTGATTGAAAATTATTTGCTTCGAGATCAGCGCGCGGCGACTTGCAGCATCGTGTCGAAGATCTGCTGGGCCACCTGAAGAATCTTCGCCGCGGCCTGGTAGCTCTGCTGGAACTGGATCAGCTTGGCCGCCTCTTCGTCGAGGTTGACGCCCGCCTTGTTCGAGCGCGCTGTTTCGGCATGGTTGGCGGCCGCGGTCGAGATGGTCGACGCGGTCTTGCCGCCTTGCACACGCACGCCGATGTCGGCAAGCGCGGCCGCGTAAGCCCCGGTCACGGTCTGACCACCGGCGCTGTTGCCGGCACCGCCGCTCGCCGCGACGATGCCGCGGTCACCCAAGCCCGCGAATGCCAGCGCGTTGCCGTTGTTCGAGCTGACCGAGACGGTCGGCGCCACCGTGATCTTGTCGCCGAGTTGCGGCACGCCGGCGAGTTGCAACTCGATGCCGTTGATGGCGATCGGCGAGCCGGCCGTCCACTGGCCGGTGACGGGCAAGCCCGCGCTCGGCGTCCACGTGAAAGCGCCGGTCGCGGACGTGAACGCGAGGGTGCCGCTGAGTGCGCCGTTGTACGACGGGTCGACCGCCGTCAGCGACGCGATCGTCGCCGTGCCTTTGTTGTCGACGGCGACGCTGCCGGTGAACGGCGATGCTGCCGCGATGCCGTTCGGACTCGCGAGCACGGTCTGCATGTTCTGCGCCGCGACCGCCACAGGTTGCAGCACGAAGCGGTCGCTGGTGTTGGCAGCGCCGCCGGTGAGTTGCAGGGTGACGCCGTCGAAGCGCACGCCTGCGGCGAGTTGCGCGGCGGTGAACGGGCTGCCGGGCACGGCGGTCTTGTCGTTCGACCGGGTCAGCGTGTAGGCGCTGCCGTCGAAACTCATCGCGTAGTCGCTCGCTTGCACCTTCGAGGCATCGTCGACCACGAGGCTCAGCGCGGCGTTGCCGCTGTTGCCGGAAGCCGCCAACACGCGCGCCGCACCGACCGAGAAAATCGGTGCGCCGACGCGTGCCGGCTGGCCGAGATCGAGGCCGAGTGACTGCTGCTTGTTGACCGCGCCGGCGACCGCGGTGGCGAGCTGGCCGACCAGGTTCTTCGCCGCCGCGAGGTCTTCGTTCTGGAACTTCAGCAAGCCCGAGAGCGAGCCGCCCGCGAGGCTGTCGGGCGGGATCAGCCGCTGAACGGCGCCTTCGGTCATCGTCAGCATGACCTTCGAGGGGTCGAAGGTGTCGGGCACCGCACCGACCGTGTTCGCGTTGGCGCCGAGCACGAGGTTTTGGCCGCCGCCGATGAACAGGCCGACGCTGCCGTCATCGGCCTGGATGCTGGTGACGTTGATCACCGACGAGATCTGGCCGACGAGCCGGTCGCGCTCGTCGAGCAACTGGTTCGGCGGCTGGCCGGTGCCTTTGGTCGCAGCGATCTGGGCGTTCAGGTTCGCGACCTGCCCGGCCATCGTGTTCAGGCTCGCGACCGAGGCCTTCACGTCTTGTGTCACGCCGGCCTGCAGCGTGCTGAGCTGGTCACCCGCTGCGCGCACGCGAAACGACAGCTCCTGCGCTTGGCCGAGCACCACTTGGCGCGCCGACGAATCGCTCGGGTTGTTCGAGACATCGACGAACGCGTTGAGCAGGTTGCCGGCGGCCGCACCGATGCCTTGCTTGCCGATCGGGAACACTTCTTCGAGCTGGCTCAGCTTGTCGAGCCGGGCGGCATCGGCAGCGGCGTTCGAGCCGCTGGCAACGGCCTGGTGGGTGAGGAAACTGTCGTACGAGCGCGCGATCGTCGTCACGGTCACGCCCTTGCCGAAGAAGCCCACGCCGGTCAACTGGCCAGGCGAATCGGCGAGCTGGGCAGTCTGGCGCGAATACCCCGGCGTGTTCGCATTGGCGATGTTGTTGCTGGCGGTTTGCAGCGCGGCGTAGTTGGCGAACATCGCCGTCTTGCCGATCGACATCAATGCGCTCATGAATTTTCCTCAGGCCACGCTGTCGGGAGCGCGCAGCGATGCGCGCTGCATGCGCAAGGTGGTGTTGATCACGCGGGTCAGCTTGTCGGCGTAGGCCGGGTCGGTGGCGTAGCCGGCGCGCTGCAGGCCTTGCGCGAAGCCCTGCGCG
>JANLUW010000230.1:0-9096 GCA_031363645.1 Rhizobacter sp.
GACGACGGATTCGTTCACCGAGTAACCCAGCACCGCGAGCACGGCTGCGAGCACGGTGAGGTTGAACTCCCACTGAAAGAACGCGAAGAAGCCGAGGATGATGACCACGTCGTGCAGGTTCGCGATGATGGCCGCGACCGCAAACTTCCACTCGAAGCGGATCGCGAGGTAGACCATGATGCCGATCACCACCGCGAGCAGCGCGTACGCACCGTTGACCGCCAGCTCACGCCCGACCTGTGGCCCCACGTACTCGACACTGCGCTGCTGCACCGGCTCGGCCGCAGCGCCTGCCGTGTCCGCCGAACCGTTGGCCGAACACACTGGGCGGCTGACCACCTCGCCCTTGTCGGTGGTGGTCTGGCGCACGCTGACGGTGCCGCTCTCGGCCTTGCAGAGCGTGTCGAAGACGGCGGCCGCGACTGCCGTTTGCTTGGTCGCCTGGTTGGCCGGCAAACGAATCAGCACATCGCGCGCGCTGCCGAAATACTGCACCTGCAGTTCACCGAAGTTCAGCTTGTCGACGTTGGCGCGGATCTTCTCCAGGTCGGCTGTCTGCGCGTAGCTCGCCTGCAGGTTGATGCCGCCGGTGAACTCGATCGAAAAATGCAGCCCCCGCGTGGCGAGGAAAAAGACCGCGAGAACAAAGGTCAGGGCCGAGACGATGTTGAACCACAGCGCATGCCGCATAAACGGAATGTCGCGGTGGATTCTGAAGAACTCCATGATGCTTCCTTGTCAGTCGTGGGTTCGGATCAGGTCTTTACCGCGGGCACTTCGACCGGCGGCTTCCAGACTTGGCCGATCGCCACGCTCTTCAACTTTTTCTGGCGGCCGTACCAAAGGTTGACGATGCCGCGCGAGAACACCACCGACGAGAACATCGAGGTCACGATGCCCAAGCAGTGCACGACCGCGAAACCGCGCACCGGCCCCGAGCCGAATGCGAGCAGCGCAAGGCCGGCGATCAGCGTCGTCACGTTGGAATCGAGGATGGTCGCGAACGCGCGCTCATAGCCTTCGTTGATCGCGACCTGCGGCGCCTTGCCGACCCGCAGCTCCTCGCGGATGCGCTCGTTGATCAGCACGTTCGAGTCGATCGCCATGCCCAATGTCAGCGCGATCGCGGCGATGCCCGGCAGCGAAAGCGTGGCCTGCAGCATCGAAAGCAGCGCCAGCAACAGCAGCAGGTTGAAGCCGAGGGCGAGCGTCGAGACGATGCCGAAGAACTGGTAGTAGACGCACATGAACAACGCGATCGCCGCGAAGCCGAACAGCACGCTGTGGAAACCTTTGGCAATGTTGTCGGCACCCAGGCTCGGGCCGATGGTCTTTTCTTCGATGATGTCCATCGGCGCGGCGAGCGAGCCGGCGCGCAGCAGCAGCGCGGTGTCGTTGGCTTCACCGGCGGTCATGCGGCCCGAGATTTGAAAGTTCGCGCCGAGCTCGCCGCGTATCACCGGCGCGGTCACGACCTCGCCTTTGCCTTTCTCGAACAGCAGGATCGCCATGCGCTTGCCGACGCTGTCTCGCGAGGTGTCTTTCATGATGCGCGCGCCTTTGGCATCGACCGTGAGGTTGACCACCGGCTCGTGTGTCTGGCCGTCGAAACCGGGTTGCGCATCGGTCAGGTTCTCACCCGTCAGCACGACCTGGCGCTTGACTACCAGCGGGCTGCCGTCGCGGTCGGTGAAGCGCTCGGTGCCGAAGGGCACCGGGCCACTGCCCTTCATCGCCTGGATCGCTTCGGTGCTGTCGTCGACCATGCGCAACTCGAGCGTCGCGGTGCGGCCGATGATGTCTTTGGCCTTCGCGGTGTCTTGCACGCCGGGCAGCTGCACGACGACACGGTCAGCGCCCTGCTGCTGGATCACCGGCTCGGCCACGCCGAGCTCGTTGACGCGGTTGTGCAGCGTGGTGATGTTTTGCGCGATCGCGGTGTCTTGCACGCGCTTCGCGGCGTCGGGCTTCAAGCTGCCGCTGAGCTTGATTTCGGTGCCGTCGGGGGTTTCAAGCCATTGCAGATCGGGCAGCTGCTCGGTCAGCAGTTTGCGCGCGGCGGCGAGCGTTTCGCGGTCGCGAAAGCGCACGTCGACGTTGTTGGTATCGCGCGTGATGCCGGCGTGACGCAGGTTCTTGTCGCGCAGCAGGGTGCGGATGTCGCCGGTGAGTGCCTCGGCCTTCTTGGTCAGCGCCGACTTCATGTCGACCTGCATCAGGAAGTAGACGCCGCCGCGCAAATCGAGCCCGAGGAACATCGGCAGCGCGTGCAGCGCGGTCAGCCAGTGCGGAGAGCGCGAGAGCAGGTTCAGCGCGACGATGTAGCCCGGGTTGGTCGGGTCGGGATTGAGCGCGGCGTTGATCGCGTCTTTGGCTTTGCGCTGGGCATCGAGGTCTTGAAACCGTGCCTTCACCGAGTTGCCTTCGAACTGCACGAAGTCGGGCTGCAGGCCGGCCTTGGTGAGCAGGTCTTGCACGCGCGGCGCCATCGTCGCGTCGACTTTGAGCGTGGCCTTGCCGCTGCTGACCTGCACGGCCGGCGCTTCGCCGAACACATTGGGCAGCGTGTAGATCAGGCCGACCAACAGCGCGACGACGAGCAGCGCATATTTCCAGGCGGGGTAGCGATTCATCGAGGGTTCCTTCAGCAGCGCGCAGGCCGAAACGGCAAGCGGCTCGACGCGCCGTCGAAGGCGCGCGAGCCGCGGGTCAAACGCATCACGTCACTTGGCGGCGACGGTGCCTTTCGGCAGCACTTGCACGACCGCACCGCGTTGCACCTGGATCTCGACGCCGTTGGCGATCTCGACCGTCAGGTAGCTTTCGCCGATCTTCGCGATCTTGCCCAGCATGCCGCCGGTGGTGACGACTTCATCGCCCTTGGCGAGCGCCTCGATCATCGCTTTGGCTTCTTTCTGGCGCTTCATCTGCGGGCGGATCATCACGAAGTACAGCACCACGAACATCAGCACCAGCGGCAGCATGCTGCCCAAGCTGCCGAACATGGAATCGGACCCGGCGGCGGGCGCGGCTTGCGCGAAGGCTTCGGAGATGAACACGTGAAGATCCTTTGATGGAGCCCGGCAAAACGCCGGTAGCTAAACCCGTCGATTGTAAGACGCAGGCTCAGCGGTGGAAACAATGACCTGACGACAGCGAGCGCAGCCTTACGCGATCGGAACGAGCCGCAGCCGAGTGATTTCAGACGGCGCACCGAAGCGTTTTGGAGGCCCCCAGTAGCCGGTGCCGCGGCTCGTGTAGACCCAGAGCCCGCGCAGCCTGTGCAGCCCAGCGGTGAACGGCTGCTGGAACCACACGAACAGGTTCCACGGCAGGAACTGCCCGCCGTGCGTGTGGCCGCTGAGCTGGAGGTGAAAGCCCGCGCGCTCGGCCGCGTCGGCGCTGCGCGGCTGGTGCGCGAGCAGCAGGCGCGTGGTCGCACCGATCGGCGCGCCCGCAAGCGCGGCGTGCGGGTCGCTGCGCTGCGCGGGGTCGAAGTGGTGCGCGCTGGAATCGGTGACGCCGGCCACGAGCAGCGCGCCACCGGCGTGCTGCAACACCACGTGCTCGTTCATCAGCACGGTGAGCCCGATGCGCCGCAGTTCGGCGACCCATGCCGTCGCGCCCGAGTAGTACTCGTGGTTGCCGGTGACGAAAAACGTGCCGTGCGTCGAGCTCAGATGCGCGAGTGGCGCGACGTGTCCGCCGAGCTCGCGCACCGAGCCGTCGACCAAATCACCGGTGACGGCCACCATGTCGGGCCTCAACCGGTTCACTGCCTCGACGATGCGGTTCAGGTAGGCGCGCTTGATGGTCGGGCCGACGTGGATGTCGCTGATTTGCGCGATCGTGAAGCCATGCAGCGCCACCGGCAGGCCATCGATCGGCACATCGACCGAGACCACGGCCGCAGTGCGGCGCGCGTTGACAAAGCCCCACAGCGTGACCACCGCGCCTACCAGCGGCACGGCCAGCGCGGTAACGCTGGCGACACTCGCGATCGCGAACACCCCCGGCACAACCAGCGCGACGAGCGCCAACACCAGCAGCACCGCATCGCGCAGCAGCGTCAGCACGAACAGCGACGAGAACAGCCCCATTGCCAGCGAGCCGGCCCAGGCGAGCTGGTCAGAGAGCGGCTGCGTGCGCACGCGGCGCGCGATCAGCGCCATCGGCATCAGCAGTGCACAAGCGAGCAGCAGCGCAGCAAACCCCCACGCGGACCACGCCCCACCGGGCAGCGCCGGCGCGACGCGCCAGCCGACATAGAAATGCAGCAACGAAGAGATGAAAAACAGCGGAGCAAGCGACATCGAAAGAACCACAGGCGAAACGAAGTGGGTGGCATGTGGTTCCGATCCGGCCCGGCGCAAGGCCCTGCGGTGCGCGCGATACGCCCCGCCGGCGTGCTACGGCAGGCGCGTGATCCGTGCCGCTGCGATCGGCGCGCGGTCGGTCTTCAAGTACGCGAGCAAGGCCTCCACATCCTGCCCGCCGCCAGTGCGCGCCTCGCCTTTCAGCAACGTGATGAAGCCGTCGCCGCCCTCAGCCATGAAGCTGTTGACGGTGACGCGGTACGCGCGGTCGGCCGCGATGGGTTCGCCGTTCAGGCGCATGTCGCGCACGTGGTCGCTGACGATCGCGTCCGACTGCCACGTGTAGCCGAAGCCTTCGGAGGGCTGCAGCGGCGTCATGTCGCCGCCGGCCTTTTGCTGCGATTCGAGCAGCGATTTGAGCTGTGCGCCGGTCAGCGTCATCACGACCAAACTGTTCCCGAACGGCTGCATCGTGAACACCTGCCCGAAGGTGACGGCGCACGGCGGCGTGCCGCGGCACTCGAGGTCGCTGCGGATGCCGCCCGGGTTCATCAGCGCGATCTGCGCGCCGCCGTTCTGGGCCGCGCGGGTCGCGTCGAGTTGCGAATCGGCGATCAATCGGCCGGCCGGGCTGTCGACGGGGCCACCGCGCACGAACGCGCCTGTGATGGTGCCCACACGCTGCTCGGCTTTCGGCGCCACGACCGCCGCGTAGCGCGCGACCATGGCGGCGATTGCCGGGTCGGACCGCGTCGTGCGCAGCACCGCGGCATAGGGCGCCGGTGCAGCCGCGGCGAGGCGCTCGCGCAGCACCGGGTCGGTCGCTTCGCTGACGACCGCCATGTTGTAGCTGCGCGTCGCGGCAGGAAGCAGCGCGCGCGTCTTGCGGTCGATCTTGACATCGACGACCGAGATGCCGCGCCCGTACGACGTGCCCGAGACGATCGTGCGGCCGTCGACGATGCAGCGGTAGCCCTGGTGGGTGTGCGCCGAGAACACGACGGTGATTTCGGGCACGAGGCGCGAGGCGATGTCGAAGATCGGGCCGGAGCGGTCGGCGCACGCCGTGTCGTTCCAGTCGCCACGCTTTTGCGGCGTGCCGAGCTCGCCGCCTTCATGGAACGTCGCGATGATGGTTCTCACGCCCTTCGCACGCAGCACGCGGGCCGCGCGGTTTACGCCCTCGGCCTCGTCGATGAAGCTCAAGCCCACCACGCCCGAGGGCGAGACGATGCTGGGCGTGGTCATCGTCACTGCGCCGATGATGCCGACGCGGATGCCGCCGATGCGCTTGACCGTGTACGCCGGCAGCACCGGCTTGCCGCGCGCATCGAGCACGTTCGAGGCGAGCATCGGGAACTTAGCGCCGGTGTATGGCCCGCGGCTGCAGGAGGTGGCCGGGTCGCCCGGCCGCATCACCGCGCAACCGCCGTGCGCGATGCGCTGCAGCTCGGTGAACCCGGCATCGAATTCGTGGTTGCCGACCGTGCCGGCGTCGAGCCCGATCGCGTTCATCACCTCGATCGTCGACTCATGGCGGAACAGCGTAGACACCAGCGGCGCTGCGCCGATCAGGTCGCCGCCCGAGATCATCAGGCTGTGAGGCGCTCCGGCGCGCAGCGCCTTCAACATGCCGGCGAGCGCCGCAGCGCCGCCGGCCGCAACACGCATCGGCGCGCCGCCCTGCGGGTCGGGCAGGGTCAGCGCGAGGCCGGTCGATTCGAGGTTGCCGTGGAAGTCGTTGATGCCGATCAGGCGCAGCTTCAACGGCTCGGCGGCGTGAGCGATGCCGCACGACAAGGCGAGTGCGGCACCGAGAAGCAGGCGATTCGAGCAGCGCAAAAAAGTGGTCGTCATGGTGGGCATCGGCAGGCGAAAAAGTGAAACGGCGCAAACGCCACCATAAGCGTTTGCGCCGGGCGAGCACGGAGGGCGCCGCGATCAGTAGTCGACCTGGAAGGTCAGGCTGGTGAAGCGCGGGGCCGCTGGATAGACCGCCGGCGTGCTGGCAACGATGTCGACTCCAGCGTTCGAACCGCTCCCCGAATTGGCGTTGAAGTACTTGCGATTCAGCACGTTGCTGACATTCAGGCGAATGACCGGGTTCTTGAAACCGTTGCCCGGCATATCGGGCAGCTTCCAGGCGGCGTTCAGGTCCACTGTGGTGAAGCCCTTGAGGGACGCATCGTTCATCAGCGTCAAGAAGCGCCCGCTGCTGTACTTCGCAGCGAGGTTCAGCAGGTACGGCCCTTGCGCCCATTGCACAGAGACCGCAGCCATGCCCTTCGGCGTGTCGGGGAAAATGTTCCCGGCCGTGCGATAGGGCGTCGACACACAGATCGCCGAAGGCACGATCGGCGTGGGGCAGGCGCCTCCGGTGTTCGGATTGACATACCGCGTGATGACGTTGCTGTCGATCGTGCTTTTCGTGTAGCTGCCCGACACGTAGCCACTGAACCCGTTGACCGGAACGGTGCCGACCTCCACTTCGAGACCCTTGGTCGTGGAATCGCCGACATTGGTGTCGACAACCGTTAGCGTGGCCGCATCGGTGCTCGATGAAATGCGGTTCTTGAACTTGTTGTAGAACCCGGTCACCGAGCCACGGAACATGTCGCCGCGGTAGCGGGCGCCGAGGTCGAAGTTGGTCGAGGTTTCGGGCTGCACCGCCAGGTCGCCCAATGGCTTGCTGTAAGTCGCAACGCCGTTCACCACGGTCAACGCGCCTCGGCCGAGGTTGCCGAACTCGAAGTTGCTAGGTGTCCTGAAGTTCTTGGCGACGCTGCCGTACACCTGCAGCCGATCGGTCGCCTGGAAGCTCATGGCCAGGCTCGGCAGCGGCTTGCCGTAGGTGGTCGAAACCTGGTAGTCGGCAGCACCACCGGCGCCGGAGTTGGCCGTGTTGGTGAAGTCGCGCTTGAGGCGGCGGTAGCTGAACGCCGGCGTGATCTGCAGCTTGTTGTCGAGCAGGTCGATCGTGTCCTGGATGAAGACGCTCTGGCCGGTCGAGACGGTGCGCCAGTCGCGGCCCTGGTAGGCGGCGCCGTCGTTGTAGGTGAGTTTGTTGCTCTCGAGCCAAGGGTCGCCGATGTTGCCGGCGTTGTCGACGCGCACGCCCGGCTGGGTTTGGATGTGGCGCGCGCGCTCGAGCCAGAGGCCGGCGTTGATTTTCTGGTTGTCGAGCACGTAGGTGAACGCGGCCGAGACGCCGGGGCGGAACGTTTGCGTCAGGCTGCCGCGATAGATCAGAACGGTGTCGCGGGTGTCGCCGTCACCGTTGATGTCGGAAACACCGCCGTGCAAGAAGGTGGTGCCGCTCGATTCCGCGACCGAGGTTTGCTGCACGCCGCCCGTGCCGTAGCCGTACCAAAAGTATGGCTGCACATCGAGGCGCAAGCGGTCGGTCAACGCAAAGCTTGCCTTGCCGCTCACCAGGCCGTTCTCGAACGGATTCAGTGCGTAGCCGGCATAGGCCACGCCGGAGGCGATCGACGCTTCGTTCTGCGGCGTGCCACTGACCGGCGTCAGATGCTGCGGCACGACGCTGGTGTAGTCGTCGTAGTAGCCGAGCTTGCCGTTCGACAACGTCGGCGTGGCCGGGTTCGCCGATGCATACGCCAGCGCGCGGAAATTGTTGGTGAACGACTTGTTGTAGAGCACGCTGGCAGAGAGCTTGTTGCTGCTGCCGAGGTCGTATTCGGCCGCGGCGTCGAGGTGCTTGCGATCGGCGCGGCCTGGCCCCTTCCACTTGTCGGCCTCCGACTTCGAGACCGACACGAAACCCTTGAACGCACCGACCTTGCCGGTGTCGACGCGTGCGAACGCGCGGTAGAACCCGAGCTGGCCGCCCGACAGTGCGATGCGCGTGCGTTGCAGTTCTTCCGGTGCGCACGACTGGATGCCGACGTTGCCGCCCGAGGCGCCGACGTGCGGTGCATCGGTGTCGGGCGCGCCTTGCGTCACGTACAGCGAACAGAGGTTTTCCTGATCGATGTATTCCTGCGGAAACACCGCGAAGTTGCCGGAGTCGTTGACCGGCGCGCCGTTGACCGTGAAGCCCATCTGGTCGCTGTTGAAGCCGCGCACGCGCAGCGAGCCGCCGAACAAGCCGGTCGCGTCGTAGCTGGAACTGTTCACGCCGGGTAGCAGGGTCAAGGCCTGGAACGGGTTGCCGCTGGAGCGAGTCTTTTCGAGTTGCGCCTTGGTGACCGAGCTGCGCGCCTTCGGCGCGTCTTCTTCCATCAGCAGGCCGGTGCCGAGCTTGTCGCCCTCACCGGTGACGGTGACCTTGTTGAGTTCGGTGGGTGTCTGCGCGTGGGCTGTGCCGAGCATGGCGAGCAGGGCCAGCGTCACGGCGTTGCGCGTGAAAATTCGCATGATGAAAGTGTCCTGTGGGGAACGGGCGGAAGAAAGGTTGCGCCGAGATCGCCGACCGCCGATGTCGCAAACGTTTGCCTGAAGCAAGGAGCTTGCCGGCCCGACGTGACATTGCCGTGACATGTTGGTGCGGCGCCACGTTGCCAAAATCGAAACGGCGCACCCGGCGCCCGGCGCTGAGCCTTCAGCGCATGAAGCAGGCACGAAACTCCGCGCGCAAGCGTGGCGCGTCGACACCGATGCAAACCGATTGGGTCGGCACCCCATCCCACGCGTTAGACATGAAGTTCGCGCCTTCAAGCATCTGGATGGTCTGCCCCGCGGCGATGCCGTCGGTGACCACGCGCACCGCGCCGCGCCACAGCGTGAACGGTGTCGGATCGAGCGCGCACGCGACCGCGCT
>JANLUW010000271.1:0-3072 GCA_031363645.1 Rhizobacter sp.
TTCGTTCTGAAACACGATGGCCGGGTGCCCGGCCGCATGCGCGCGATCGGCATGCGAGAAAAGGTGCTGCGCGTAGTTGACCTGCGCGCCCGGGAACCAGCGCGCACCGGGCATCACTTCGGCCTCGATCACGGCCGTGTAGGGCGTGGGCGACTGCATGCCGAAGTGCGCCCAGATCGAACCCCAGAACGCCGGCAAGTCAGTCACGGACCAGCGCCACAGTGCGTCGTAGCCCGCGGTCGTGGTCGCATCGAATTGCAGACTGCGTTCGCGCGCGAGCCAGTCGGTGTAGCGGGTGATGTGGTGAGTCGTCATCCCATCATTGTGCGAGCGACGGCACGCGCGTCAACGCGACAGCCGATCGCGCATCGTCGCATCGACCTCGGCGAACTGCCACGACTCGCTGCGAAACGCGCCTTGCCGCCAACCTTGCAGCCACGGCTGGCTCAGGTCGGTGTAGACCCGGTGCGCGTGAATGCGATAGGGCATGTAGGCCACGACCAGGTTGCTCGCCTCGATGAACAGTGCAGCGCGTTCGGGCGTGTCGCCGAGCAGCTGCATGCGGCGGTAGATCGCATCAAACGCCGGCAGCTTGAAGCGCGCGAGGTTGCTGCTGCCAATCGACAGGCCGTACATGTACTCGAGCGCGTTCTGCGCGTCGGGCGTGTCGGCGGTGTTGCCGAGCGTCCACATCTGCAGCTTGCCAGCGCGCGCCGACTTCATGTTCTCGGGCCACTGCGCGGTGCTGAACTCCAGCCGCAGGCCCACGGCCGAGAGGCTCGTCTGCCAGGTCTCGTTGAACTGACGATTGATCTGTGACGACTCGGTTGC
The DNA here is from genome assembly GCA_031363645.1 of Rhizobacter sp. Classification (GTDB taxonomy): domain Bacteria; phylum Pseudomonadota; class Gammaproteobacteria; order Burkholderiales; family Burkholderiaceae_C; genus LMDS01. The sequence continues at coordinate 832 of JANLUW010000271.1, forward strand.
CAACCGGATCACCAGCGGCGAGCCGTCGGGCTGCTCGCGCCAGCCGTCGCCGTTGCGGTCGAGGTAGCCGTAGGTGTCGAGCAGGGCCTTGGCGCGCGCCGGGTCGTGCAGGCTGTTGTCGCTTCTGTAGTGCGGGTCGTAGCCGAAGGTACCGGGCGGCATCGCCGCTTGCGCAGCGATGGCCTGGCCGCGCCGCACGATGCGGATTTCGCGGTCGATGTCGTAGGCCAGACCGATCGCACGGCGCAGCGCCACTTTTTCGGGCGTGTAGCCGCCGACGACCGGGTCTTCCATGTTGAACCACGACATCGTGAAGTCGGGGTTCACGTAGCGGCGCGCGAGGATGTTGCGCTTCGCCAGGTTCGGCGCGAGCCGGTTGTTCGGCATCGCGATGTTGACGAATTCGCCGGGCATGCGCACGTAGTCCACCTGCCCGCTCAGGAACGACAACCAGCGCGCCTGGCCCTCTTCGAGGACCGAGATCTCGACGCCGTCGTTGAACGGTAGGCGGCGGCCCCTGAAACGTGCCAGCCAGGCCTGGCCCTGCACATCGTCGGCAGCGGGCTCGGCGTCATACAGCATCTCGCGAAAGCCGGGGTTGCGTTCGAGCACGATGCGCGAGCTGCGGCGCCACTGCTTCAATCGGTACGGACCGGTGCCGACCGGGTGCGCCATGATGTCGTCACCGTAGAACTCGACGACCTCGCGCGCCACGGCACCATAGATGCCCGAATCACAAAAGTTCGCGAGGAAACGCGGCCTTGGCGATGTCAGGCGAACCTGAAAGGTGTAGCGGTCGAGCGCGCGCAGGCCTTCGACGGGCGTGTCGTAGTCGAACGGCTTTTTCAGGTCGAGCGATTTCTTGCGCACCGCATCGATGCCGAGGATGCCCTGCTCTTCGATGTCCGAAAAACCCGGGCTCTTGGTCTCCGGATCGAACAGGCGCTTGATCGTGTAAAGACAGTCTTCGGCGACGAGCTCGCGCCTTTTGCCCTTGAACGCCGGGTCGTCGGCGAAGTAGATGCCCGGCTTCAAGCGGATCGTCCAGACGCGAAAGTCGGCCGAGACCTCGGGCATCGCCGCGGCCGTGAGCGGGCGCACCTTCACCGGCATGGCGAGCGGGTCGTAGCAAAAGGGCGACTCGAAGATGTGCGCGGTGACCTGTCGCGAATAGAGATCGCTGATGCGCGCCGGATCGAAGCCGGTCTCGGCGGCGACGAACGGAACACGCAACACGTTCGCCCCGGCGTTCAGCGAAGGTGCCGCCTCGGGCGCCGCGGCGCGCGCCGCAATCGGCAGCGCCAACGTGCCCAGCACGCCCGCGGACCAGGTGCGTCGGTCGATCACCGCGACTGCCTCAGCGAGTCGTCGATGTCGACGTACTGGTACCAGTCGAGCCAAAACACCGGGCGGCGGTAGCCGATGAGTTGCGGCTGGCTCATGTCGATCGCGAGGCGGTTCACGGTGGGCTTGTAAGGCATGTAGGCCAGCGCCAGTTTCTCCAGGTCGAGGAATGCTTGGAGCCGCTCGGGGCCGTCGGGCAGGCGCTGGATGCGTTCGTGCAGTGCATCGAGCGCCGGCAGCTTGATGCGCGCGAAATTTTGCCCGCCGATCTGCGCGCTGTCGTACTGCTCGAACGCACCGATGGCGTCGGGTTGCGCCGAATAGCCACCGACCGACCACAACTGCAACTTGCCGGCGCGCACCGACTTCAGGTTTTCGGGCCATTGCGCCACGACCATCTGCACCCGGATGCCGAGTGCCTTCATGTTCTTGTTCAACACCTCGCTCGCCTTGCGCGAACTCTGGTCGGACTGCGTGTTGACCTTGAGCACCAGCGGCGAGCCGTCGGGCATCTCGCGCCAGCCGTCGCCGTTGCGATCGGTGTAGCCGTACACGTCGAGCAAGGCTTTGGCACGCGCGGGGTCGTACTCACCGACCTCGCTGCGATACGCCGGGTCGAAGCCGGTCGTGTACGGCAGCCTCGGCCCTTGCGCCACGCTGGCCAGCCCGTAGTAGACGTACGAGATCAGGTTGGGCACGTCGAGCCCCAACCCGAACGCGCGCCGCAGCGCCACCTTGTCGGCGGTGTAGCCGCCGACCGTCGGGTCTTCCATGTTGAAGATGTAGTAGCCGCCCGCTGGCTCGGTGATGCGATAGCCGCGGATGCCGCGCTTCGCGAGGTTGGGCGCGACCTTGCCGTTGGGCATGGCCTCTTTCACGAACTGAGAGCCGACGCCG
>JANLUW010000323.1:0-2037 GCA_031363645.1 Rhizobacter sp.
GCCTACACGCACAACCGCGTCGAGGGCCGCAGCGAGTACACGCAGCTGTTGTTCGTGCCGGCAAAAGCGCCATTCGACTTGTGGAATCGCGACAAGCGCGGCGGCGTCAAGCTCTACGTCAAGCGCGTGTTCATCATGGACGACGCCGAGGCGCTGATGCCGGTGTACCTGCGCTTCGTCAAGGGCGTGATCGACAGTGCCGACCTGCCGCTCAACGTGTCGCGCGAATTGCTACAAGAGAGCCGCGACGTGAAGGCGATCCGCGAAGGCTCGACCAAGCGCGTGCTCGGCATGCTGGAGTCGCTGGCGAACAGCGAAGACGAGGCCGACAAGGCCAAATACGCCGCGTTCTGGAAGGACTTCGGCGTGGTGCTGAAAGAAGGCGTCGGCGAAGACCACGCGAACCAGGAGCGGCTCGTGAAGCTGCTGCGTTTCGCGTCGACACACGCGGATGAAGGTGTCTCGCTGACCGACTATTTGGGCCGCATGAAGGAAGGGCAGGAGGCGATTTACTACGTCACTGCCGACACGCTCGCCGGCGCGAAGAGCAGCCCGCAGATCGAAATCTTCCGCAAGAAAGGCATTGAGGTGCTGCTGCTGATCGACCGGGTTGACGAGTGGATGCTCTCGCACCTGTACGAGTTCGACGGCAAGCCGCTGCAAAGCGTGGCCAAGGGTTCGGTCGATCTCGGCGCGCTGCAAGACGAGGCCGAGAAAAAGCAGGCCGAAGAAGTGGCTACAGCCTTCAAGCCGGTGCTCGATCGATTGAAAGAAGCGCTGGAGGGCCGCGCGAAGGACGTGCGCGTGACGACGCGCCTCGTCGACTCGCCGGCGTGCCTGGTGGTCGAGGAAGGCGACATGAGCGGCCACCTCGCGCGGCTGATGAAGCAGGCCGGGCAGACCATGCCGAAATCGCTGCCGACGCTCGAAGTGAACGCCGAGCACGCGCTGGTCAAGCGCCTCGACAGCAGCGCGCACTTCGACGAGCTGGCAAACATCCTGTTCGATCAGGCGCTGCTTGCAGAAGGTGGTCAGTTGGAGGATCCGGCGGCTTATGTCAAGCGCGTGAACGCGCTGTTGGTGGCTTAGCCGCGCTCATCAGCCGAGGCCGGCCAAAGCCGGCTCGGCCATCGCGTCGATCTGTTGACGCAGGCGGGTCGTCTGCTCGGCCCAATACTTCGGGCTGTCGAACCACGGGAACGCGATCGGGAACGCCGGGTCGTTCCATCGGCGCGCGATCCACGCGCTGTGGTGAATGATGCGCAGCGTGCGCAGCGGCTCGATCAAGCGCAGTTCGCGCCAGTCGAAGTCCATGAAGCTTTCATAGCCTTCGAGCACGGCCGAGAGCTGGCGCGTCATGGCACCGCGGTCGCCTGACAGCAGCATCCACAAATCCTGCGTTGCCGGGCCCGTGACGGCATCGTCGAGGTCGACGAAGTGCGGGCCGTCGGTGGCCCACAGCACGTTCCCGAGGTGGCAATCACCGTGCAGGCGCAACGTGCGGACAACACTGCCGTTGTCGAACGCTTCGGTGATCGCGGTGAGTGCTTCGTCGGCGGCTTGTCGCCAGCCGCGCTCGGCATCGGGCGGGATGATGTTTTGTGCGAGCAGCCAGTCGCGGTTGTCGATGCCGAAGGTCTTCGGGTCCAAGGTCTGGCGAAACTCGAACGGTGCGAGCGCGCCGACCGCGTGCATGCGGCCCACGAAGCGGCCGATCCATTCGAGCGTGCTCTCGTCTTCGAGCTCGGGCGCGCGGCCGGCAAGGCGCGCGCTGACGCTGAAGCGGTAGGCACCGAGCTTCGTGTCGAGCTGCGCGAGCGTCGCGCCGATCCGCGAGATGCGGTCGGTGTGGCGGGAGCCGGTATCGATCGTCAGCGGCCACACGGCGGCGACTGGAATTTCGCTCGCCGCGAGCTCGTTCGCGAACGCATGCTCTTCGAGGATTTGAGCGTCGCTCCAGCGCTGAGGTCTATAGAACTTCGTGACCACGACGCGCCCGTCTTCGAGAAAGACCTGGAACACGCGGTTCTCGTACGA